>DATIMO010000086.1:0-4638 GCA_035475215.1 Acetobacteraceae bacterium
GCTGAACGCGTATCGCGCGCCCGCCAGATAGCGCAGGCAGAAATACACCAATCCGATCGCCAGCAGGCCGAAGGCTCCGAAGAGCGCCGTGTGCGCGTGGTTGAGAGTAAGGAACGTGCCGTGCTCATAGTAGTTCACCAGCGGGGCGTTGAGCGTGCCGCCGCCGAACACGCCGGCGCCGACGAAGTTCCAGAACGCGGCGCCGATCACGTATGTATAGGCGAGCTTGTAGCGGAACTGACGGTGTGCGCGGATCAACTGGTACTGCCCGATGGCCTCGATGATCAGCAGCACCAGCGGCAGCACCTCGATGAATGAGAACATGCTGCCCATCGGCACCCACATTCCCGGACCGCCGGCCCAGTACAGATGGTGCCCGGTGCCGATCACACCGCCAAGGAAGATCAGGATCAGTTCGAAATACACGGCCCGCTCGGCGAGTTTGCGCGACACCAGGCCGACGGCCATGAGCAGATAGGCGCTCATGCTCGCGGCGAAGAACTCGAACGATTGCTCGACCCAGAGATGCACCACCCACCATCGCCAGAAATCGGTGATAGTGAACGACGGCCCGACGCCAAACGGCGGCACCATGCCGAAGATGTAGAGCAGGGCGATGTTGATCGTGGAGGCCCAGATCAGGTGCTCGAGCCGGATGCGGCCGGTCCAGAACTGGCGGGTGGCGGTCCACAGCATGGTTGCGGTCGGCCACATTGCGCGGAAGACCAACGCGCTCCAGAGCAGCAGGCCGATGAAGAAGCCCATCTGCCACGCGCGGCCAAGCTGGATATAGGACAGTCCCTGATTGCCGATCCAGAACCAGCCGCGCTGGATGTAACCCATGATGCCGAGCCAGTCGCCGAGCAGGGCACCCACTACGATCGCCAGAGTCACCCAGAACAGCAGATCGACAAGAAACCCTTGACCCGGTGCCTCACGGCCGCCGGCAATCGCCGGAGCAAGGAACAACGCCGCGCCGATCCAGGACAGGCCGATCCAGATGATCGGCGCTTGCAGATGCACGTCACGGAGGAAGTTGAACGGGAAGATCACGTTGATATCCCAGCCGTAGAAGCTGGTGCGATCGTAATAGAGATGCGCCATGATGGTGCCGGCAGTGATCTGCAGCAGCAGCACCGCGGCGACGATCAGGAAATACTTGCCGACCTTGCGCTGGCTCGGCGTAAGCGGGCCAAATTCGGCCAGCACCGGGTCCATCGGCGCATCATCGGGATGGTTCAGCCAGAATTCATAGATGAACAGGACCAGCCCAAAGCAGAAGAAGGTGAAACAGAAACTGATCCAGGTCCATTCGAAGGTGTTGGTCGTGGGGAAATTGCCGACCAGCGGTTCGCTCGGCCAGTTTTCGGTCCAGGACCAAGTGACATCGGGACGGCGGGCGACGGTGGTCAGCGCCGAGTAGATCAGAAAATCAGCCGTCACTCGGGCGCCTTCCGGGCCAAGGCTGTAGGCCGGGGTCCAGCCGGCCGGGCGGTTCACGCTGTTGAGCGAGGACGCGACAAGCCCCTTGTTTTCAGTGATGGCGCCGGCAAGCTCCGCCGGAATCGCCACGTCGGTGCGGGTCAGATCGACATGCTGCAACTGGTTCTGCATGGCGAGCGTGGCGGCAAACTGCTGTTCGGCCGACAGTTGCGCGAACGGTCTGCCGAATTGCGCTTGCGCGACGCGCTCCCGGGTGCCGACGCCGAGGCTGTGCAGCAACGAGGCGGTGTAGTCCTCGCCGTAGTAGGACCCCATGCCGTACAGGCTGCCGTAATCCATCAGGTCGGCCTTCTGGAATCCGGCCTTGCCTTCCACGATGGAGGCCTCGGTCATCAGCACGGTTCCGTCCGGAGCGAGAAATCGGTTCGGCAGCGGTGGCGCCCGTTCGTAGGTGACCTTGGTTGCCCACCCGAACAGCGCGAAGCTGAAAATCGTGACGAAAAGCAGCACCCATTTCAGCACGTTGCTGACCGGGTCATTCGTTGCCGCGGGTGGGGTTGTGGAATGCATAAGTTTTCCGGTGCCTGGGTGAATCAAGTTCCACCCATGCACGCCGGGCGCGAAACCACAATGATGTGAGCGGACCGGTGTGTTGGCCGGGCAGCGGCGAGCCGACGTATGCGAAGCGAGGTGGTCCGGACGCTACGCGGCTCCGTCTTTGTGCAATTGTTGCAGTTGCTCCGGTTCCCGGCCGCAGAGCTCGCGCAGGATTTCGTCGCTGTGCTCGCCGAGCATCGGCGGGCGTGTTATTTCAGCAGGCGAGTCGGACAGTTTGATCGGGCAGCCGACGGTCTGATACGTCCCGCGCGGCGGGTAGTCGATGTCCACGATCATGTCGCGGGCGCGCAGATGCGGGTCATTCAGCACCTCGCCGGTGTCGAGACAGGCGCCGCAGGGGACGCCTGCCTCGCCCAGAAGGCGCATCACGTCATGTTTGCTGCGCTGGTGGGTCCATTCCTCGACAATCGCGTTCAGGGCTTCGCGACATTCCCAGCGTGCCTCCGGCGTGGAGAAGCGAGGATCGGACTGCAGTTCGGGGCTGCCGATCACATTCAGGAAAGCCTGCCACATCTGCGGCTGGACAAAGATATAGACGTAATCATTCGGGCCGCCGGGCGCGCAGGGGTAAGTGGTGCCAGGCACGGTGCGGCCGAGCTGATTGCCGGAGCGGGCAGGGGGGTGGCCGAAACGCTGATGGTCGCGCAGGCTGACCCGGATAATATTCACCACTGCGTCCTGCATCGATACTTCCACATGCTGACCGCGGCCGGTGGCATGGCGCTGCTGCAGCGCGGCCAGAATGCCGATCGCCATGTGCATGCCGGTGCCGGAATCACCGATTGCCGGAAACACGTAAGTCGGCGGGTTTTCCGGAAAACCGGTGACGCTCATGGCACCGCCCATTGCCTGGGCGATCGGTTCGAAGCTTTTGTAACCGCTGTACGGTCCGTAGGTGCCGAACCCTTTTATGGTGGCGTAGATCAGGCGTGGGTTGATGCGCGACAGCGCGTCGTAGCCCAGGCCGAGCCGATCAAGCGCTCCGGGACCGAAATTCTCGATCAGGACGTCGGATTGGGCGATGACCTGCCTGAACAGTTCCTTGCCGGCGTCGGTTTTCAGATTGAGCGTCAGACTGCGCTTGTTGGCATTCAGCATCAGGAAGAACAGGCTGTCGCTGTCCTGGTCGCGCAGGCTTCGGCGGGCGATGTCGCCGCCGGTCGGTTCTTCCAGCTTGATTACATCGGCGCCGAGAAAGCCGAGGATCTGCGCACACGCGGGACCCGCCTGATTGTGCGTCATGTCGATGACGCGGATACCTGAAAGGGCTTGGGTCATGGTGGCAGCTCCTCGACGCTTTGGGGCTTTATGCCTGATAGTCCAGACCGATATCCAGCACCGGCACGCTGTGCGTCAGCCAGCCGATCGAGATCAGATCGACACCAGTCGCGGCTACGGCCGGTGCGGTTGCAGGGGTGATGCGGCCGGAGGCTTCGGTGATCGCGCGCCCGCCCACCATCGCCACAGCCTCGCGCAGCATCTCGGGTCCCATGTTGTCCAGCAGGACCGCATCCACGCCGAGCGCCAGCGCCGTATCGAGCTGCCCCAGCGTGTCCACCTCCAGTTCGATCTTGACCAAATGCCCGACACCGGCCCGCGCGCGTTCCACGGCCGGCCGAATGCCGCCGGCAATCGCCACATGGTTGTCCTTGATCAGCACAGCGTCGTCCAGCCCGAAGCGATGGTTGGCGCCGCCGCCGGCGCGCACGGCGTATTTCTGCACTGTCCGCAGCCCGGGCACAGTCTTGCGCGTGCAAACGATCTGCGCCTTTTGGCCGCGCACCGCATCCACCACCGAGGCGGTTGCGGTTGCAACGCCACTCAGGTGACACAGAAAGTTCAATGCGGTACGTTCGGCCGTCAGCATGCCGCGCGCCGGTCCCTGAATTGTCGCGATCACCTGACCGCGTTCTACGTGGCTACCGTCTGGATGAGCGACCGACACGTGCAGCGCGGGCTCGATCAGGCGGAACGCCAGCGACGCCAGATCCAGCCCGGCCACCACACCCGGTTGGCGTGCGATCAGCGCCGTCGTCACCTGCGCGTCGGCTGGAACGACGGCGTCGGTCGTGACATCGCCAGCCCGGCCCAGATCCTCCAGCAGCGCCTGGCACACCAGCGGTTCGATCATCACCAGCGGCAGTGGAACCAGTTCGGTCATAGCGCCAGCATCCGTTCGACCGCCTGTCGGGCGCGCGCAGCGACGGCGGGGTCTATCGTTACCTCATGGCGCATGTCTTCCAGCGCGGTGCGGATATTCGCCAGCGTGATCCGCTTCATATGCGGGCACAGATTGCACGGCCGTACGAAGTCGATTTCTGGATACTGGACCGTCAGATTGTCGCTCATCGAGCATTCGGTGAGCAACACCACGCGCGCGGGCGCCTTCGTGCCCACATAGTCCGACATCGCCGCGGTCGAGCCGGAAAAGTCCGCCTCCGTCACCACCTCGGGCGGGCATTCGGGGTGGGCCAGCACGACCACGCCGGGATGACCCTCGCGCAACTGCCGGATATCAGCGGCGCTGAACCGTTCGTGCACTTCGCAGCGGCCGTGCCAGGCAATGATGTCCACGTC
>DATIMO010000087.1:0-2619 GCA_035475215.1 Acetobacteraceae bacterium
CGCCCCGGGCGCGGTCATCGAACCCGACTTGCTGTAACTGCTTGTTTTGCCGAGGTCTGTCCGGCAGTACCGGCTACAGGCTGTTTTTGTAAAGCCTTTCGACAGTCCGCTATGGAGATGCGCCGAAACTTGCGGGCGCGCGTCGTCCACTGCGCTGGCGCGGTGCCGATCGCGCATGGCCGAGGCGCAAAAACACCAAGCCTTGTCCCGGGCCACACAGGTCACCCAAAGCCGAAGCCAAGTCCGAGAGCACCGGCTGGAAGGCCGGTTCGGCAGGTACGAAGCCGAGGCTGAGTACACCCGCCGCCGCATACGGCTGGATCGACAGTCCATCCAGGGTCGCCTGCAGCCAGACCCGCTGCAAGGCGCGGCCCCCCGCGAGCACGTCGGGTCGCGCCGTGGATGGAATGACGAGCAGACAAAGACCGGGCGACAACCGGATCGGCAACCAGGCCGAACGCCAGCCCAGCATCGACGCGGCGCCCAGCCGGTTGAGCGTGCCCATCACCGCGGGCCGGCGCATGACCTTGAAGACCGGGCGCATCGGCGGTTCCACCGCGAGCGTCGCCGGAGCCAAGCCTTCCTCACTGGCGCCGCGCCAGCCCACGGCAAAGCGGATACTCGAAAACAGCTCGGCGTGCAGCGTCGGACTGCGGAAACGCAGCGTCTCGGCCTGCATGATGACACGCAGTGCGGCGCTCCGGTCACTCGATGACTGCGGCCACCAAAGCCGTACCCCGGGGATGGATCGCGCCTGGGCATCGAGACGCGCCTGCGCTTCGCCGGTGATCGGGCCGCGCCAGGGAAAGCTGCGGTCGGTGTGGCGCTGTTCGATGGCGGCAACCAGAGGTTCGGGCTGGCCCTCGGGATCGCGCCGCCAGCGGATGCGGGCGACCTCCAGCTCGTCGTCATCCCGCGGGAAGGTCTGCACATCCGCCGCATAGCCCAGCGCGCGAGCATGGACGAGCATGTTTTCCAGGCACGCGCCGGCGGCAAGATCGCTGAGGATGTAGCGGATGTCGGACACGCGGCCGCTACGGGCGGGGTCGATGCGAAGGGCCAACTCATCATCGCCGCTCCACGTAAACCGCCACGGCTGCGAGTTGTCCGCCGAGGGTGCGGTGATGCCCGCGCGCAGAATGTCGTCTTTCGTATGCCTGTCCATTGCGAATGTCATCTCGCACATCTGGTACCCACCGACGTTTCGATCAGACCGTCGGGCCAAGCCTGTTGGCAGGATGGCAGAACGCGCGCCGCGTATCACCCTGTCCGTTGGCTTCGGCGTGCGACGCCAATCCGGACATGGCGCACATACGGAAAGTTTTGCTTATTCATCGGTTTCAATTTCCACGTGGTTCACACAATCGTCAGCAGGTGAGTTGCACAATGCGGCCGGGATTCAAGTGTCTAGAACGGAAAACTAGTCGTCGTTGAGCGACCGAGGGGAATGGACTGACCCGCGGTGCGCAAGGTCAGTTTCGTCGCTCAGCATGAAAATTTTCCACAGCCCGCAAGCCGGGGTCGCCGACCTTCCTGTCGCACATCAACCGCGGCAATCCCGTAACCAGATTGAACCGGACCGACGCAGAATGTCGACCGAGACGGTCGTCGACATTACCGCGCGCCTCGCTCGTTCGGCGGAGCCCGGCAGCAAACCGCCGTGTTGCTGCGCAAGCACCCTGGAACAGGTGGAATCAGCGTGGCGGTTGGTCTATGACCGTTACTCGAAAATGGGGCTGATCGACGAAAATCAGTTCGGCATCCATGCCGCTCCCACCGGCGTGGGACAACATGCATGCGTGATATGGGGACCGGAAGGCCCCGAAGTCGGCTACACGATGACGCTGTTTCGCGACGGCCCCGTGGGGCTCGCGCTGGACAGCGTGTACCCGGACGCCATGGGCGAACTGCGGCGCAACGGAGGCCGCCTGCTCGAGGTGGGGATGCTGGCGGATCGCCGCCAGTGCGCTGCACGCGGTGTCGCGGCCTTGTTCAGCATGATGCGCTGGGCCGTCCACTATGCATTGCACCTCGGGTTGACCGATATCGTCATCGGCGTGCATCCGCGGCATGCCCAGTTCTACATGCGCTGTTACGGCTTCGAACAGTTCGCGCCACCGACCAGCTACCCGTTGGTGCGAAACCATCCGGTGGTGCCTTTGCGCCTGCGCGTGCTCGACCAACTGGCGAAGGACAAGTTGCCACGGGGCCTCGCTGATGCGCGCGACAACCCCGTCCCCGCGAGTGCGTTCGCGCATCGCTTCGCGTTCGAGCCCGAGCAACTGCGCGGCTCCCGGATCGCGGGCTTCATGAATGCCCGCTATGGGATTGATCCCAGCAGAACGGCCGACTTCCGCCAAGCCATCACCGGCGGGGCGGACTACGATCTCGCCTGGTCGGCAGCCTAGGATCGGGCAGCCCCGCAAAAAATCGGCCCGCCGATTGGCGGGCCGGTAGAAATCGAACATGGTTCGATTGATCTGCAACAGGAGCAGGGGCTCCGCTCAGACGGTGTAACGGCGGCGCAGCGTCACGAAGCCCCCGATCAACAGCACACCGAGTCCGAACATGCCGAGCGTCGCGGGTTCCGGCACCGGATGGATCGACTCCACCATCACG
>DATIMO010000088.1:0-4493 GCA_035475215.1 Acetobacteraceae bacterium
CTGAACCCCGACGGCACCGTGCTCACCGCGACCGCCGACGTCCGCGTCACGAAGATTGCCATCGAACCGGTCTGGCACCTGCCCGGTGTCGCCCGCCGCTTCGGCATCAGCACCACCGATCTGCGACGCGGCCTGTTCGAGCAGACCGGCGGCATGTTTCCCGAACTCGTCACCCGGCCCGATCTGGATGTGTTTCTGCCCCCGATCGGCGGCATGTCGGTCTATCTGTTCGGCGACCCCAAGCTGCTCGGCCGTCCCGAAACGCGCATCGCCTGCCGCATCCACGACGAATGCAACGGCTCCGACGTGTTCGGCTCCGACATCTGCACCTGCCGCCCATATCTGGCGCACGGCGTGGAGGTTGCGGTCGAAACTGCACAGCAGGGCGGCCTCGGCGTCGTAGTGTACAACCGCAAGGAAGGTCGCGCCCTGGGCGAGGTCACCAAATTCCTGGTCTACAACGCGCGCAAGCGCCAGGCCGGAGGCGACCGGGCCGAGGCCTATTTTCTGCGCACCGAATGCGTTGCCGGCGTGTCCGACATGCGCTTCCAGGAACTGATGCCGGACGTGCTGCACTGGCTTGGTATCTCCCGCATCGACCGGCTGGTGTCCATGAGCAATATGAAATACGCCCCGATCGTCGCCAGCGGCATCGAGGTCGTGGAACGCGTGCCGATCCCGGACGAACTCATCCCGCCCGATGCGTCCGTCGAAATGGATGCCAAGAAGGCCGCCGGCTATTACGCCAGCCACATACCCGATGCCGTCGAGCTGAAGCTGGCCAAGGGCCGCGCGTTGGGCGATTGACCGCCATCGCCGACCCGGCAACCCGCCGCGCGCTGACCTGGTTGCGCACGCCCGAAGCGGTGCGCGAGCGCTGCAACGCGCTGCTCGCGCTGGCCGAACAGGATGCGCTGCCCCATTTCAAACTTGATTCCGCGCGGCTGGATGACACTGCGAATTACGTCGCGGCCGTGATCCGCGCGAACTATCCGGACCTTGTCATTCCATACCATTCCCGCTGGCGGCATTTCGAAGCTGGCGGCATCGACCGCTGGCGCGCCCTGGCGGCCACGCTGACCTCCTGCGATCCCGCCGAACTGACCCGGCTGCGCCTCGATCTCTGCACCATCAGCGTGCTGCTGGACGCCGGAGCGGGCGCCGCCTGGTCATTTCGCGAACCGGACACCGGCCAATTGCTGACTCGCTCCGAGGGACTCGCCGTCGCCAGCCTGCATGCGTTTCGCACCGGCCTGTTCTCCGGCGACCCGCACCGCCCGCTGCGCGCCGACGCCAACGGACTGTCGCACTTGTCCGAACACGCCCTGGCCGCCGCATTCCAGGTCACGCCTACCAATCCGCTGGCCGGCCTGACCGGCCGTGTCGCCTTGCTGCACAATCTCGGCGCTACCCTGCGCCGCCGTCCCGACCTGTTTGGCGATCCCCCGCGGGTCGGCACACTGGCCGACCATCTGCGCACACCCCTGCGACCCGCACGAAATATCCTGATAACGATTCTGGAAAGCCTTGCCCCGATCTGGCCCGGCCGCCTCACCCTGAACGGGGAGAACCTCGGCGACGTCTGGCCCCATCCAGCGCTCACTTCACCTCTCCCGCTTGCGGGAAAGAGCCTGCCCCCGGGCATGGAGCCGGGGGTCGGTTCGCGCAGCGAACCGGGTGAAGGTCTCATCCCCTTCCACAAACTCTCCCAATGGCTGACCTACTCCCTGTTCGAGATCCTGGAAGACTCCGGAACCACCGTCACCGACCTGGACGCCCTCACCGGCCTCGCCGAATACCGCAACGGCGGCCTGTTCATCGACCTCGGCGTGTTGCGCATGCGCGACCTGTCGCTGGTCGCCACGCCAATTCCAGTCGATCACCCGGCCATCGTCGAATGGCGCGCCCTGACAGTTGCACTGCTCGACCGCTTGGCACCACTATTACGCGCCCGCCTCAACCGCACCGCCGCCGACCTCCCGCTGCCTTGCCTGCTGCAGGGCGGCACCTGGGCCGCCGGCCGAAACATCGCGCGCGAGCGACGTGCCGACGCCAGCCCACCGCTGCACGTACAGAGCGACGGCACGGTGTTCTGAGGGCGCCCGCTGCTTGGAATGGAAGCTAGCGCGTGATCGCTTGAGGCGGACCCGTCAGAAAGCGTGAAATCACGCGCTCAAACAACAATTCTGGACCATGATCGCTTCAGCTTGAAGCGATCATGGTCCAAGCTTGCCAATGGCATCGCTGTTGGCAGGCGAAAAAGCTCTGCTTCCCGTCTATCCTGCGCGCCGGCGCAGAACTCTCAGACCAAACGGACCGCAGCTGCGCCCCGAACAGCAGCAACACGCGAAAGTAAAGTGCTTACAATGAGAAACCTGCCATCCATTGGTAAGCAGCGAGCGACGATCATTGATGTTGAGAAATTTCTTGTGCTAACGCCTTGATGTGCTTAAAGATGGAATCAATCCGCGCGAATGTGACGACCAAATTTGGGAGAAAACTCATGACAAACGAAATGCAACGTCGTGCCGTTCTCGGCGGTGCCATCGCCGGCGCCGCGCTGCTGCAGGGTCGAGTGTTCGCCCAGTCGGCACCAAACCAGAAGGTGATCCCCTGGAGCGATCAACCACCACCGGTGCCGCCGCCGCTGGCCAATGTGGTCAAGGGTGTCACGCGCTGGGAGAACCTGGATTCTTGGATCACGCCAAACAATAAGTGGTTCAGCATCGCCCATTACGATCGGCCCATGATCGACGACACGGTCTGGCGGCTGGACGTTGCCGGTATGGTTGCCGAACCATTCACACTCACGCTCAACGACCTGAAGAACCTCCCACGGCAGGAGATCACCAGCACACTCGAATGTTCCGGCAACAATGGTCTCCCCTTCGCCATCAGCGCAATCGGCAATGCACGATGGGCCGGAGCTTCGCTGGCAGAAGTGCTTCGGACGGCGCATATCAAGAGCGGAGCCATCGAAGCGGTCTTCTATGGCACGGACCAAGGCGAGGAGGTGGTGCACAAAGACACACCGCTTGAAGTGAAGTTCAATGGCACTTTCGCGCGGAGCATGTCGATCGACGACGCAATGAACCCGGCAAACCTGCTGTGTTACGAGATGAACGGCTCGCCGTTGCCGGCCGCCAACGGGTTTCCGGTGCGCCTTATCGTCCCAGGCTGGTACGGCGTTTGTAATGTCAAATGGCTTCGCCGCATCGAATTGCGCGATACACGCTATATGGGACGGTTCATGGGCCGCGACTACGTCACCGTTCGCGAGGTACAGCGGGATGGCACCACGACCGTAACCGAAACATCCGTGGGCCGAATGTTGCTGAAATCGGCGCCTGCCCGAGTGACACTGCGGGATGGGCACTATCAGATTGAAGGGATGGCATGGGGGCCCGCCCCGGTTGCCGCCGTCGAGGTGAGGATCGACAACGGTCCGTGGACAAAGGCGGCGCTGGACGCCAGCAAGGCAGATCATGCATGGCAATCCTGGCATCTCGACTGGTCGCCCGCACCCGGTGAACATACCGTCACCTCGCGTGCAATCGATCAGTCAGGCACGATTCAGCCTGCCATAGATGATCCATTGATTGCCAACAAGAAGACCTATTGGGAGAGCAACGGGCAAATCACGCGGCAGATTCGTATCGCCGCCTGAGTGCTCCGACTGTCGCTCTCTGTTCCAAAAATGGGTGCTGGCGGGCGGACGGTGCACCTCGGCGGAATCGACACCCCCGCGGGAGGGCGGTTGGGCGGAGTGGGCGTTCCGTGCATAACGAACCGCACTGACCTGAAAGCAGCCCAAACATGTCCTCCCGCTTCCCCAACGTCACCATCCTCGATCACCCGCTGGTCCAGCACAAACTCACCCTGCTCCGCCGCAAGGACACCTCGACCTCCGAATTCCGCCGCCTGACCCACGAACTCAGCCTGCTGATGGCCTATGAGGTCACCCGCGACCTCCCCACCGAAACCGTTACTATCGAAACGCCACTGGAAACCACCGAGGCACCGCTGCTGGCCGGCAAGAAACTGTGCTTCCTGTCGATCCTGCGTGCCGGCAGCGGCATGCTCGACGGCATGCTGGACCTCGTGCCCTCAGCCCGCGTCGCCCATATCGGCCTGTACCGCGACCCGCACACGCTGGTGCCGGTCGAGTATTACCTCAAGCTCCCCGACGACGTGCAGGACCGCCTGGTGATCGTGGTCGATCCGATGCTCGCAACCGGCCACTCAGCCATCGCCGCAATTCACCGCGTGAAACAGGCCGGCGTCGCCCAGATCAGCTTCGCCTGTCTGCTCGCCGCGCCCGAGGGGCTGACCGCCCTGGCCGACGCCCATCCCGGACTGCCGGTCTATGTCGCCGCCATCGACCGCCAATTGGACGAGCACGGCTACATCCGCCCCGGCCTCGGCGATGCCGGCGATCGCCTGTATGGCACGCGCTGAGCCCGACGCTCATTCATTGTTAAGCGTCGGTCAGC
>DATIMO010000089.1:0-4759 GCA_035475215.1 Acetobacteraceae bacterium
AGGTTCAGCTGGTTCGGCCACCAGTCCCGGTTGGTTCTGGCACGAGCCCCGTGCGCTACCGGGCACGTGCCGGCGCTCTTGTTCTCAGTCATTTCGTCCATGCTTCCCTCCGACCGAGTTCCATGGTTGTGGCTTCCTGTATACCTTGACTGTCAATTCTTGGAAATGCTGGGCAACCGGTGGCAGGGTCGCGTTTGGTGCGACATCGCGGGAGTTGCACAAGCAGCCTGAGGGACGGCCAAATTGAGGCTTTTTGCAACGAGTTGCGAACGACCTGAAAAACCACCAAGCGGGTCGTTTGCCCCAACCTGAAACCAACCACGACCGCCATTTCCCTGTGGCTGCCGGTGCCTCTGTTAGACAACAGGAAATGCAGCTCTGATTTCCGTTCTCACGGCCTGATCCTCACCCACGCCGCGGCTTCTCCGGCACGTGCAATGGCGTGGATGGTCCGCTCGACATGCAACCCATCCTCAAAATCGAGCACTGCGCGACTGCCGGTCCGGATCGCCTGCAACAGTGTCGCCGCCTCTATCACCTTGAGATCATTGAACCCCAGACCATGCCCCGGCGCCGGGCAGAATCGGCCGAACGGCGGATGCTGCGGGCCGGCCAGAATGGTCCGGAACCCACGGCCTGCCGCAGGTCCGTCCGCCGTGAACAGAGCCAATTCGTTCATCCGCTCCTGATCGAAGCATAACGTGCCCTTGGAGCCGTGCACCTCCCATGCGATGCGGTTCTTCCGTCCCCAGGCGACCCGGCTGGCGGCAATAACCCCCGAAGCGCCGTTGGCGAAATGGACCAGCGCCTGGCCCAGGTCCTCGTTATCGACGATGCCCCGTTTTCCGGGACGGTCGGGGATCGGCCGGTCGGCATGGACCACGGCGCAGTCGCCCTGCACCTGCGTGATCGGCCCGACCAGTACCTGCAGCATGGCGATCAGGTGGCAGCCGAGGTCCCCCAGTGCACCAAGCCCCGCCTGGTCGCGCGTCAGTCGCCAACTCCAGGGCAGGTCCGGATCGGCGCTGTAGTCCTCGTCCACAATTCCGCGCACGTGGAAGACGCGGCCGATCGCGCCGTCCGCAATCAGCCGCTGCGCTTCATTGATCAACGGGTTGCGCGCGTAGTTGTAGCCGAGGATGGTGCGCCCGGCCGCGGTTCGCGCTGCTTCCGCCATCGCCTCCGCGTCCGCGAGCGTCAACGCCATCGGCTTCTCGCACCACACGTGCTTTCCGGCCGCGAGCGCCGCCACCGCCATTTCCCGATGCAGCGCGTTGGGCGTCGTGATGGAAATCACCGCGATCGCCGGATCCGCGACCAGTTCGTGCCAATCGGCGGCTGCATGGCCGAAGCCGAACGTGTCGGCCGCCACCCCTGCGGCCTCCGGTACCACGTCGCATATTGCGATCAGCTCCGGTCGCGGGACGTCATCAAAGATCGCCCGCACGGCGCGCCAGGCGAGCGCGTGGCAGCGCCCCATGAAGCCGGTGCCGATCACGCCAACGCCGATCCGATCGGTCATGCGCTCAAACCGTCCCTTCCAGCTCGGCCGCCAATTCCTGCAATTCCTTGCCGCCCGCCATCAACGTTTGCAGCGCGTCGGCATCGGTGTCTCCGCGGCTGAAACTGCCCGCCACCCGGCCTCGGTTCAGCACCGTGAAGCGGTCACCGACCGCCAGCGCGTGACGAACGTTGTGGGTGATGAAGATCACCCCAAGCCCCTGGCGCCGCACCCGATGAACGTGTTTCAGCACCATCGAGGTCTGCGCCACCCCAAGCGCCGAGGTCGGCTCGTCCAGGATCAGCACCTTGGCGCCGAAATGCACTGCCCGCGCGATCGCCAAGCACTGCCGCTCCCCACCCGAAAGCGTGCCGACCGGCTGCTCCGGGTCGCGGATTTCGATGCCGATACCGCGCATCTCGTCGCGCGTGATGTTGTCGGCCGTGCGGAAATCGAACCAGCGGAACGGCCCCCATCGTGTGACTGGTTCCCGCCCCATGAAGAAATTGCGCGTCACCGACATCAGCGGCACCATCGCCAAGTCCTGGAACACCGTGGCAATCCCCGCGTCCAATGCGTCGCGCGGGGAATCGAACGCCACAGGCTGCCCCTCAACCAGATACGCCCCCTGATCCGAACGCCACACGCCCGATAGCACCTTGATCAGCGTGGACTTCCCCGCACCGTTGTCACCAAGCAGGCAATGCACCTCTCCGGGTTCCAGCGTCAGCGACACGCCGGCCAGCGCGATCACCGAGCCGAAATACTTGATGATGTCGCGGGCCTCGATCAGGGGCGTAGCCATCAGCCACGACCTCCCATCGCGCGTCGGCGGATGAAGCTGTTGAACAGCACGGCGATCAGCAGCATGGTGCCCAGGAACACGCGGAACCAGTCGCTCGGCCAGTTGGCGAAATAGATGCCCTGCTCGGTCACTCCGAAAATCAGCGCGCCGAAGCAGGCGCCGATCACCGAACCATAGCCGCCGGTCAGCAAAGACCCGCCGATCACCGCGGCGATGATCGCCTCGAATTCCTGGTTGAGGCCGCGGTCGGCGGAAGCCGAGCCGAACTCGATCACCTGGTTGATGCCGTAGATGGCAGCGCACAATGCAGTCGTGGCGAACAGCAGCATCTTCACCCGCGCCACCGGCACCCCGAGATTGCGTGCCGCATTGGCGTCGCCACCCGAAGCGAAGATGTGGTTGCCAAGCCGGGTGCGGGTCAGCACCAGATGAAAGATGACGGCCAGCACGAGCCACCACGCGACCACGCTCGGAATGCCCGGCACGGTCGGCGAGCCGTCCTTGTAAGTGGCGATCAATCCCGCCCCGGCGAGCAATCGAAACAGCGGTGCCAACACGTGACCGCCGAACAGCGCCGCAACGGGATCGCCCTGGTCGAGATTGTTGACACCGCTCACCACCGTCCGCCCGGTGAACAGGATCGAGAAGGCCAGCGTCAGCCCGCGCAGGATGTAAAGGAATGCGAGCGTGACGATGAATGAGGGCAGGCCGGTCCGGACGACGAGATAACCATTCAGCAGTCCCAGCGCCACCGCACAGGCCAGCGCGATCAGGATGCTGCCCCATACCGGCACGCCCCAATAGACCGAGGGGATCGCCACGACCATCCCGGAAAAGCCGATCATCGAACCGATCGACAGGTCGAACTCTCCGGCAATCATCAACAAGGCTGCGGCGATGGCAATCAGCCCAAGCTCGCCCGAAACCTCCAGCCAGTTGACGATGCCGTCGGGGCGAAACATCCCGGAGCCCGAAGCGGCGAACGCGAAGAAGATCACCAGCAGCACGAAACCTGCGGCTGACCCCAGCGCCGGCTGCAACACCAATCGCTGCACGAGCGGTACCCGGCGCACCCGCTCGTCCACCGCCGTCGCACCGAGGATTTGCGTCTCGGCCATGCCCCCTACCCTTGCTTCAATGGGGCCAGCGGCTCCCGAACTAGCCGGGAGCCGCGCATCGCATCGCTATCGATAGAGGCCGGCAAGCTTGGAGACGACCTCCACGTTGTCCTTGGTCACAAAGCCCGGCCCAGAACGCACATTGTTCGCCGGAATTACGCCGTAACGGTCATACAGCGTCAGGAACAGCACCGGCAGATAGCCCTGCAGGAAAGGCTGCTGGTCGATCGCGAAATTGATGGTTCCGTCTTTGATGCCATCCACGATCTCCGACGAGAGATCGAATGTGCCGAAGAAGATCTTGCCGGCAAGATGCATGTTCTTGAGTGCACGAATGGTAGGCTCAGCGGAGTTCGGGCCGAGAGTAAGAATAGCCTCGGTCTTAGGATTGGCGCGCAGATAGGCGGTGACCTTGTTCTCCACGCCGACCGGATCGATGCCGGAATCGATCATCTGGTTGCCCAGTGGAACGCCAAGCCCTTCGGCAAAGCCCTTGCAGCGATCAACCGACACCGGGTTGGTGATGAAATGGTTGACGCAGAGGAAGTTGTGCATCCCCGCCGCCTTGGCCCGCTTCCCCGCCTCCAGCCCGGCGATGTATTCCGGCTGGCCGATATGCATCAGAGCGCCGAGTTCGTGCGACTGCTCCTCGGTACCCGAGTTCACCGTTATCACCGGAATTCCGAGCTGTACCGCGTGCTGGATCGGCGCTTTCAGCACATCGAAATCGGCGATGGTGCTGATGATGCCGTCCGGATGTGAAGCCGCGGCCTGATCAATGATACGGGCCATGGTGGCCAGATCGCCGTTCGGCGGGTTGCGATAGGTCACCGAGACGTTCAGCTCGGAACTCGCTACCTTGAGCGCACCCTTGATGGTGTTCCACCACGTATCGGCGTCCGGTCCGTGCGACACAAACACGAAGGACAGGTGCTTGCTGGTGGGATCCTCGGCGGAACGGGCCGGCATCGCCAGGCCAATTCCCAGCAAGCTAAAGGAGACCGCGAGCAGCAGGCGGCGTTGAAGCGGGCGCAGCATTGGTTCCCTCCCCATGATGTGGGGTGGGACTATCGCGCCCGCCTTGCCGCCCACGCAAGCATCGCAGGCCGCTTTACGCGCGTCCGACGCTTCCCGTCAGCAAGTCGGTGACGCGACGTGCAAATCCTGCGGGATCCTTCGGCAGATCCCCTTCTTGCACGTGCGCCAGATCGAGCAGCGTCTTCGCGCCGTCCTCGACCACCGCCTTGTCCTCCACGCGCTTGCCCAGCGCCTCGATCAGCGGGTGCTTCGGGTTCACCTCCAGCACCGGGGCTGCCGTCGGCCCGCCACGCCCAG
>DATIMO010000090.1:0-3268 GCA_035475215.1 Acetobacteraceae bacterium
GCGCGCGGCGCGTGCTCGGCCAGCAGCACGCTTGCGCCGTGCTGGCGTGCGGTGATCGCTGCGCACAGCGCCGCGTTTCCTCCGCCCGCGACGAGCACGTCGTAGGTCTTGCTGAGATCCGGCATGCGTGCTGTGTACGGAGGGAGCGGCGCTGGCGCAAGTCGGCTGCCGCCCGGTAAGGAGGCGCGGCATGCAGGCCGAAGCGACGCGTGCGTGGCATGAGATCGTGGTGGATGTGCTCAAGCGCCACGAGGTGCGGCTGGTCACCTATGTGCCGGACAATGTGCTGCGGCCGCTGATCGACGCGGTGCACGCCGATCCGTTCTTTACGGCGTTCGCGACGACGCGGGAGGAGGAGGCGCTGGGTATTGTTGCCGGGGCGTGGATGGGCGGGAAGCGGGGCATTCTGCTGATGCAGACCAGCGGGTTTGCCACTCTGGCGAACGTGATCGCGTCGCTGGCAGTGCCGTTTCAGATACCGGTGCTGATGATGGTTTCAGAGCGCGGCACGCTGGGCGAGTTCAACATCGGACAGGCGATGGTGGCGAAGACAATGCGTCCCGTGCTGGATGCGATTGCGGTGGAGCATCACACAATGACTCGGCTGGATGAGGTGGAGTTTGTGGTGGATCGGGCGATCCGGCAGGCAGTGGCCACGCAGGCGCCAGCGTGCCTGATCCTGTCGCCGTTGCTGACCGGCGGCAAAGTGTTCCAGCGGTAGGGGGAGGCAGCTATGTCGTTCGCAACGAACCACCCGGCCGATCGGGGGCAAGCGAAGGTGATGAGCCGCTTCGATCTGACGAAGCGGCTGGTGGCGCGGCTGAGGCACGACGAGGCGGTGATCGGCGGGATCGGTTACACGAATTTCGATCTCTGGGCGGCGGGGCGGCGGGTCCAGAATTTCTATATGCTGGGCAGCATGGGGCTGGCCTGCCCGATCGCGCTGGGCGTGGCGCTGGCGCAGCCGCAGCGGCGGGTCATTGCGCTGGAAGGGGACGGGTCGGTTCTGATGCAACTCGGGTCGTTGGCGACGATTGCCGGGCGGAAGCAGTGCAACCTGACCGTAGTGATCATGGATAACGGAACGTATCAGATCACCGGCGGTCAGGCGGCAGCAACGGCGGGGGGCGCGGATATCGTGGCAATCGCGCGTGGGTGCGGACTGGCGCAAAGCGCCTGGGCGGCGGACGAGGGGGGGTTCGAGGAACTGGTCGAGCAGGCGTTGCAAGAAGACGGGCCGTGGCTGATCGGCTGCCGGATCGACCAGGAGAAGCCGGCGGATACGACGGAGCGCGATCCGGCGCGGATCAGGGACCAGTTCATGCGGGGGCTGGGGGTGAGGACATAGCGGTCGCTGCAGGATCCTCACCCGGATCGCCTTGCGATCCGACCTCTCCCGGAGAGCGGGAGAGAGGTGAAGTTATTGGTGCGGAACGGTTTCGGTTATTCGTTGTTCCGTCTCCCGAAAGGGAGGGGGAATGATTGCGTTCCGACGGCTTGCGCGGTCTTCAGATCTTCGGGCGTGTTGACGTTCAAGAATTGGTATGGCGGTCCTGCGGGAAACGCGACGGCTCGCATGCCGATCGATTTGCCAAAACGCGCCACGCCGTAGGGTCCGGGTCCGGTCAGCGTTAGGCGGAGCCGTTGTCGAACCGGCACGGGCCAGAGCGCGACGAGAAAATGGGACTCGCCGCCACTTTCGGCGAAGGCGGGTGCGGGGGTCAGGCGGGTGGCGAGACCGGGGGGCACGAAGGGGGTGTCGCCGGGGAGGGTCAGCAGGGCGTCGGCACCCAGGCCGGCCGCCCAGTCGAGTCCCGCCAAGATTCCGGCCAGCGGCCCGAGCCCGGCAAAAGGGTTGTCCGGGATCACCGGCAGCCCGAATGCGGCGAAGCGGGCGGGATCACCGTTGGCACTGATCGCGACCGCCGCGGCGTCGGCAGAGAGCACGGCGATCACCCGTTTCAGCATTGGGCGTCCGGCTATTTCCAGCAGCGGCTTGTCGCCACCGCCCATGCGGACGGCGGTGCCACCGGCAAGGGCGAGACCGGCGATTTTCAGGTGGGTCATGAGTAGGTGGGGCGAGCGATGGGATTCGAACCCACGGCATCCAGGACCACAACCTGGCGCTCTGCCAACTGAGCTACGCCCGCCATTGCGCAGGGGCGTTTAGAGCCGCGGGCCGGCCGGCGTCAATCGGTTGCCAAGGAAATGCTGGCGGAGCGGGCGACGGCTTCATCCAGCACGGCTTCGCGCTTGCAGAAGGCGAATCGTGCGTAATGACGCGGGGGCTCGGGGCCGTCGTAGAAGGCCGTGACGGGCACGGCGGTGACGCGGGCGTGCTGGGTAATGTAGCGGCAGAATTCCATGTCGTCGCCGTTGAAGCCGAGCGGCCGGAAGTCGGCGGTGACGAAATAGCTGCCGCGGGTCGGCAGCACAGCCATGCCGAGCGATTCCAGGCCGGCCGAGAGGCGGTCGCGCTTCGCTTGCAGATCCGCGGCCAGGCCGTGGAAGTACGACGCGTCCTTGGCGAGGCCGAGCGCGACGGCGCGCTGCAGATTTGGTGCGGTTGTGAACGTCAGGTTCTGGTGCGCCCTGGCAATCACAGGGCCAAGCGGGGCGGGTGCCGTGATATAGCCCACTTTCCAGCCGGTGAGCGAAAACGTCTTGCCGGCACTGCCGATCCGCATGACCCGCTCTTGCATTCCCGGCAGGGTCATCAGCGGAATGTGCTGCCAGCCATCGAAGGTCAGGTGCTCATAGACCTCATCGCAGATGGCATAGGCGTCGTGACGGACCAACAGGTCGGCGATCAGGGTCAGTTCGGCGGCGGTGAACACTTTGCCGGTCGGGTTCATCGGGGTGTTGAACAGGATGGCCTTGGTCTTCGGACCGAATGCCGCCGCAAGTTGGCTTTGCGGCAACTGCCACTCCGTCGGTGACAGGCGCACCAGACGGGGAATAGCCCCCAGCAGGCGTACGACCGGCACATAGGTGTCGTAGAGGGGTTCGATCAGGACGACTTCGTCCCCGGGATCGAGCAGTGCCATGAGACAGGCGGTGATCGCCTCGGTCGCGCCCGAAGTTACCACCACCTGAGTGGTCGGATCGATGTCGAGCCCGTAAAAGCGGCGGTCATGGTTGGCGACGGCGTGGCGAAGTTCGGGCACTCCAGGCATCGGAGGATACTGGTTGCGCCCATCGAACAGCGCGTCCGCGGCGGCCTGGAGGATGTCGGCGGGTCCATCGGTGTCGGGGAAACCCTGCCCGA
>DATIMO010000091.1:0-4753 GCA_035475215.1 Acetobacteraceae bacterium
CATCAACGGCAAACCAAGGATTTGTGGAGTAGAGAGCTACGGACGACATTTTTTCGACAGTGAACCAGGGTGCGCTCTATGAGTCCACACTGGGTCCCGATGTTCGCCTAAGTTTACACTGCGATCTCCCATCCCACTACCTTCTCATCCAGCTCCGCCACCTCTCTCACCCATTCGTCCGTTGATACCGAAGCGCCAGGTCCACCCGCTTGGCCGGCAAATTCTTGCAGAACGCCCGGCCGGATCGCCCACCAGCGCCACGCAAGCGGGCCGCCGGCGCCATTGCTCGCGCCGGAGCTGCGGCAGGACATTGTGCCAGCGTGAGCCGGCCAGTGCAGCCATTAGGCGTCGGAGCATGGGAGCATCGGGGGAACAAGAGCGCCATCCCAGCCTGGCCTTTTCGGTCTGCCTCGCGTCAAGCTTTGTCGCATCCTTGTCGCACGGACTCGCCAGGCATTCCTGGAAATTGTTGGAAATCCTTGTGATCGCTTGCGACAAGCTGCGACATGAAATTGACGGGGTAAACGGGAGATATGGGCAGCCAAACCATTGATCTTGCTAGGTTTTTGATGGTAGCGGCGGGCGGATTTGAACCACCGACCAAGGGATTATGATTCCCCTGCTCTACCGCTGAGCTACGCCGCCATCCAGTCCAGAAGACGCGGGAGATAGGGTGCCCCGCCCGGTCCCGTCAACCGCCGCGGCGGTGATGAACCCGCCGCCCAGCACGCGATCGCCATTATACAACACGCAGCCCTGGCCAGGAGCAGGAAGCGCCGGTTCATCAAGCCAAACAGTGGCGCCGATTTCGTCCGCGACTGCCAGTGCTGCCTGCGGCGTTTCGCGTGCCCGCAACTTCACCGTACAGCGAACACCACCGACCACCGCATCCGACAGCCAGTTGACCTCCCGCATCCGAACGACCCGCGTTCCTTCACCCCGCGGGCCGATAACGACACGCCTGCGCCCAGCATCCAAGGCATGCACGACCGAACCGGACGCCGACGCAGTTCCAAGTCGCCGGGCCTGTCCGACCGTATAACGTGCGATCCCGTCATGTCGTCCCAGCACGCGTCCGGCCCGATCCACGATCTCCCCCGGCTCCAAAGCCTCGGGCCGCAGCTTCCGTACCATCTCGGCATAGCTCCCGGACGGCACGAAGCAGATGTCCTGACTGTCCGGTTTCGCCGCAACCGGCAAGCCCAGCCGCGTTGCCTCAGCCCGCACCGCAGCCTTGTCCGGCATGTCGCCGAGCGGGAACAGACATTGCGCAAGTTGCGCCCGCGTCGTTGCGAACAGGAACCAACTCTGGTCCCGAGCCGCATCCCGCGCCCGATGCAATTCCGGTCCTGCCGCCCCATCCACCCGCCGCACGTAATGGCCGGTTGCCAACCGCTCCGCCCCAAGCCCGCGCGCCAAAGCCGTCAGATCGGCGAACTTCACCGTTTGGTTGCAGCGTACACAGGGTATCGGTGTTTCGCCAGCGGCGTAGCTGGCGGCGAAATCATCGATCACCGCGCGGGCGAACCGCTGCTCGGCATCGATCACGTAATGCGGGATCCCAAGATGATCGGCCACCCGACGGGCATCATGAATGTCCTGCCCGGCGCAGCAGGCTCCTTTGCGACCGGATGCTGCCCCATGGTCGTAAAGCTGCAACGTCACCCCGATCACCTCGTGCCCGGCCTCGTGCAACAGCCCGGCCACCACCGAGCTATCCACGCCGCCCGACATCGCGACAAGCACGCGCATCAGCTCATTCGTTCAGCAGATTGCGGCTGCCCGCCGGCAGCTTCACCACCAGTCCGTCCAGCGCCTCGGTGATCACGATCTGGCAGCCCAGCCGCGAGGTCTCGGTCAGGCCGAATGCCAGATCGAGCATGTCCTCCTCGTCCTCGGTCGGCTCGGCCAGACGGCCCGACCACGCCGGGTCCACGACCACATGACAGGTCGAGCAGGCCAGCGATCCCTCGCACGCGCCCTCGATATCCACGCCGTGCTTGTGCGCCACCTCGAGCACCGAGAGCCCGAGAGGCGCGTCCACCTCACGGCGCGTCCCGTCACGCTCGATGAAAGTCATCCTGGGCATTGGGCAGCTTCCGTTCAGGCCGGCGCCGCAACGCCGGCATGCGCCGCCTCAAGCACGGCGGCCGCGTAGTCGATATCGGCGGTGGAGGTAAAGCGTCCAATCCCGATCCGCAAGCTGCGCGCGGCGGCATCGTCCGCCACACCGAGTGCGCGCAGCACATAGGATGGTTCCAGCTCGGCCGAGGAGCACGCTGACCCGGTCGAGATGCAAAGCTCGGGCGCCCGGGCCATCAGCTCAGCGGCCGTCGCGCCGGGAAACGTCAAATTCAGGTTGCCCGGGATGCGCGACGCGGTGTTGCCGTTCTGCACCAAGCCGGGAATCGCGCCATCCAGCCGCGACGCCAGTCGGTCGCGCAGCGCGGCTATCCGCGCGGCCTCGGTTTCCATCTCCGCCGCAGCCAGAAGGCATGCTTCTCCGAGGCCCACGATCAGCGGGGTCGGCAGCGTCCCGGATCGCATCCCGCGCTCCTGTCCACCACCTGAAAACAGCGATGTCAGCCGCACGCGGGGACGCCGACGCACATACAACGCGCCGACCCCCTTCGGGCCGTACAGCTTGTGTCCGCTGACAGACAGCAGATCGACCCGCCATGCGGCGGCATCGACCCGAACCTTGCCCACCGCCTGAGCGGCATCGGTATGGAACAGCGCGCCGGCAGCCTTCACTATCGCTGCCAGCATCGGAATGTCCTGAATCACCCCAATCTCGTTGTTCACCACCATGATGCTGACCAGCAGAGTCGGCGTTGCCAGCGCGTCGCGCAACCGATCGGGATCGACCAGACCGTCCGGACGTACCGACAGGAAAACCGGTTCGAACCCCTCATGGGCGAGATCGGCGACCGACTCCAAGAC
Source organism: Acetobacteraceae bacterium (assembly GCA_035475215.1). GTDB lineage: Bacteria > Pseudomonadota > Alphaproteobacteria > Acetobacterales > Acetobacteraceae > DATDIC01. The sequence continues at coordinate 2,944 of DATIMO010000091.1, forward strand.
GCACTTGTGCTCGGTCGCAACTGTGATGATCCGTCGTCTGCCGTCGCCGGCCTGCTCCATATGGCGGGCGGCTCCCTTGATGGCGATGTTGTTGCTTTCCGTCGCCCCGGAGGTGATCAGAATTTCCTTCGCATCCACGCCGATCAACGCGGCGATCTGCGCGCGCGCTTCGTCCACTGCGGTTTCCGCCGCCAGGCCCATCACGTGCTCGACGCTGTGCGGATTGCCATACTGCTCGGTAAAGAAGGGCAGCATGGCCGCCAGCACTCGCGGATCGCAGCGGGTGGTCGCCTGGTTATCCAGATAGACTGGGCGGTTCGGGCGTGACATGGGGGCAATGGTCGGCATTTACAGGCGATATGGGCTCACGCCGCCGGCATCGCCAAGGGGGCGAGCAATGCACCGCGCAACCGGGCGGCCATGCGTGTATAGGCAATCGCGAACGCATCGAACGAGTCGGCAGTCGCGTTCCACGGCAGTGAAACCCGAATCGCCTGCCCGGCCCACTCACGCAGCCCCATGGCGGCCAGCACGTGGCTGGCCGTGACTTTGCCGGAGCTGCAAGCCGCCCCGGCGCTGACAGCAATCCCCTCGAGATCCAGCGCGATCACCTGCGCATCCGCGCGCACACCCGGCAGAACAAGGCACGTGGTGTTGGCAAGCCGTGCGGTCCCTGCGCCGCAGACGATTGCACCTTGGCGGATCGCTGCACGCTCGATCGCATCCCGCAGCGGGGCGAGTCGCGTCGCGTCGCCCGCCGCCTCTGCCGCAGCAGCAAACCCGGCGATGGCCGGCAGTGCCGGCGTGCCACCGCGCCACCCGCGCTCCTGCCCACCCCCGGCAATCAGCGCCCGTTCGGCCGGAGCATCCGGCGCCAGCAGCAGCGCGCCGGCGCCTTGCGGGCCGCCCAGCTTGTGTGATGACAGCGCCAGACTGTGGGCGCCGAGTGCGGCCAACGAGACCGCGACCCGACCGGCCGCCTGCACAGCATCCACATGCAGAATTGCCCCGTACCGGCGGCACAGCGCAGCGGCTTCGGCAACCGGTTGGATCGTGCCCGTTTCGTTGTTGGCGAGCATTAGCGCAACCACGGCGGGCCCGTCCTTCAGCAGGGACTCGAGCGCATCGAGGTCGGCGACACCCCGACGGTCCACTGGCAGCAGGGCCGATGCCGGCGCATGGGCGCGTACGGAATCGTGCTCGGTGGCGCCGATGATCATCCGCCGCTTGCCACACAGCGCGTGCAACGCGAAGGCGTTGGCCTCGGTGGCGCCGGAGGTGAATACGACACCTTCGGACCGACCGCCGAACCGGGCGGCAATCGACTCGCGGGTATCTTCCAGAATGCGCCGCGTGGCCCGGCCTTCGTGATGAACCGAGGATGGATTTCCGGTCGCGTCCAGCGCTCTGATTACCGCATCTCGGGCCTGCGGACGAAGCGGTTCATTTGCGTTGGCGTCGAAGTAATGCCGCACCTTGCGTACCGCGCTTACACGGCGGCATGGGCGGCGGCCGGAATCCGCGCGGCGCGGCCGGCCACACGATCGGCCAAAACATCGGCCAGAGTAATGCTCCCCAGAAAGAGCTGGATTTGCCGTCCGAGCTCGGCCCAGAGGTCGTGGGTCTGGCACTTGGCCGCATGCCCGTGGGAATCCGCTATGCAACCGATCGCGGACCCGCATCTTGTAGCGTGAATGGGCTCATGTACGGCGGCGACGATCTCGCCGATCGACCGACCTTCGGGGGCGCGTGCCAGACTGTAGCCGCCGCCCGGCCCGCGTGCCGAACGCACCAAGCCGGCCCGGCGCAT
>DATIMO010000092.1:0-8904 GCA_035475215.1 Acetobacteraceae bacterium
CCTTCATCCCCCTCACGCATTCCGTTTTCTGGGGATCGATGGCCTATACGCTGATCGGCGGCACGGCGGTCGGCACGGTGCTGATCCTGCTGTTCCTTCCTGCGCTCTATGCCGCGTGGTTCCGGATCAAGCCAGAAGCGGTCGCGCCGGGTCGTAAGCTCGAAGGTCCGCTTAGCCTAGGCGATGCCTCCTATTCCGGTGCGCGCCGCGCCAGCCCCGAGCCCGCGAGCATCAGCGCCCGAGCATAGACTACCTTCCGGGGCAGACCTGTCGCGGCGGCCACCAGCGCCGCCGCATCCCTCAGGCTGTGGCTGGCCAGCGCTGCCGAAAGCTGCCCGTCAAGGTCCTCGGGATCATCCTGCGCGGGCGGACCGAGCAGGATAGTGATCTCCCCGCGGGCCGGTTCAGTGGCGTAGTATCGCGCCAGTTCGGGCAACGAGTCCCTACGGACCTCCTCAAAGCGCTTGGTCAGCTCCCGCGCCACCACGGCCGGGCGAGTGCCGAAGGATGCTGCCATGTCGGCCAAGGTCTCGGCGAGCCGGTGCGGCGCCTCGTACCAGATCAGTGTTGCCGCCAAGCCGGCCCGTTCCACCGCTCGCAGGGCACCGAATGCGCTTTGCCGGGCGTTTTGGCGTGGCGGCGGGAAGCCCAGAAACAGGAACGGCTGCGGCGGCAACCCGGATAGCACCAGCGCGGTGACCGCCGCATTTGGCCCGGGCACGGCGGTGACCCGCAGCCCATCGGCGATGGCGGCCCGGACCAGCCGGTATCCGGGATCCGACACCACCGGCATGCCGGCGTCCGAGACCAGAACGACACGCTGCCCCGCCCGCAGCGCGCCAACGACCCCGGGGATGACGGCATCCTCATTATGTTCGTGCAGCGGTCGGGTCCTGGCGCGGATGCCGAACGCGCTCAGTAGCCTGGCGGTGTGGCGTGTGTCCTCGCACAGGACAAGGTCTGCCGCGGCCAATGCGGCCCGACCGCGCGGCGGCATGTCATCGAGGTTGCCGATCGGCGTGGAAACAAGCACAAGACCTGCTCCGGATTCGTCCGGTGCATGGTCTTCGGGAGATGCGGCGCATGCTTCGTCGGGCATTTCTGCTCCTCGCCGGAACGGTGGGACTGGCCGATTGCACCACGGTTCCCTATCCGGCATCCGGAGGATACTACGCGCCGCCGGGACCTGGTCAGGTCCCAGGGCCAAGCCGGGTCGCCCCGGGCGGGAGAATGGCGATCCTGCTGCCGCTCAGCGGGGCCCGCGCGGATCTCGGACAGCCGATGCTGCAAGCGGCCCAGTTGGCACTGCCGGGGCCGGAGCTGATCTCGCAGGATACCGGCGGTACGCCGGAAGGCGCGGCCCAGGCGGCACGTACCGCTCTAGGTGCCGGTGTGAGCCTGGTCCTGGGACCGCTGACAGCGCCTGAAGTCGCCGCCGTTTCTCCTATCGCGCATAATGCCGGCGTCCCCGTTCTGGCGTTTTCCAACGATCCGGCGGTGGCTCAGCCGGGTGTTTGGCCGCTGGGGATCACCCCGCGCCAACAGGTGCAACGACTTGTGACGGCCGGCCAGCAATCCGGCAAATCGCGGTTCGCCGCCCTGTTGCCGGACAATGATTTCGGCCACGCGATGGGATCGGCCCTGACCCAGGCGGCCACCGCCGCCGGGCTGGAGCCGCCCGAAATCCATTTTCATGGATCTGGCATGAGCGGCATCAGCCAGGGCGTTCGCGCGCTGTCGGACTACGATGCCCGTTGGGGCCCGGTGCAGCAGCAGATCAATGCGGCACGGGCGGAGGGAACCTCCGCCGGACGCCGAAAGGCCCAGGAACTGTCCCGGACCGTCCTGCCGCCGCCTCCATTCGACGCTCTGCTGCTCGGCGATACCGGTGAGGCCCTGAGCGAAATGGCCGCGGTGCTGCCGTATTATTTCGTGACCCAGCCGGCCGTGCAGTTCATGGGACCGTCGCTGTGGTCGGATGCCCGCAGCGGTGCCCGGGAACTTCGCGGCGCCTGGTATGCGGCGCCAGACCCCGCCGCGCGAGCGGGATTCGTGGCAAGCTTCACCTCGCGCTATGGGTCGTCGCCCCCGAGCGTGGCTGATATCGCGTACGACGCGGCCTCGATCGCCCGTGTGGCGAGTGGAAGCGGGGCATCATTGACGAACCCGTCCGGCTTCACCGGCGCGGATGGCTGGCTGGCCCTGCTGCCGGATGGCCAGGTGCGCCGTGGATTGGCGGTGTTCCAAATCGGCCCGGGCGGTGCGGGGATGGTGCAGCCGGCGACGCCTGCGGGTCCCGCTGCTTGACACACCTCCGCACCTACAATTTCGAATCGCGCTGAGATACGGCGACGAGTGTCCGGACGATCGGGTCGAAAGCAAGAGGAAGGTCTCACCACGGAGACCCGGACACAGAGGCGCAACGCAAGAGGAGAAGGAAGATGATGCGCTTCGCGCGAATGTTGATGGAACGAAATCTTCCCGCTTCTCCGCGCCTCTGGTCTTAGTGACAACGCGCCGGGGCCAAGGCCGATTGGCGTTCGGGGCGGGTGTGGCCGTCAGCGGGCGCGCAGAACGGTGTAGTCGGTCACATCACGCAACGCGCGGCGGAACGCCGAATCGGGGAACGCTTCCAGCGCCGCCTTGGCCGCTGTAGCGAAGCTGGCGGCGCGATCCAGGGTGTGGTCGATCGCGCGGCGTTCGGCGATCAGGCGCATCGCCTCGGTCAGATCGGCCTCGGTCTGGTCGCCGGATTCGATGGTACGGTGCCAGAAGGCGCGCTCCACGGGTGCACTGTCCTGGTAGGCCAGCAGCACGGGCAGGGTGATCTTTCCTTCGCGGAAGTCGTCGCCCACGGTCTTGCCGAGGATCGCCTGGTCGGCGGCATAATCCAGCGCGTCGTCCACAAGCTGGAAGGCGATCCCCAGATTGAGGCCGAAAGTTGCGAGGGCAGCCTCGTGCGGTTCCGGCTGCTCGGCCACCACGGCACCGACCTGACAGGCAGCTTCGAACAGCGCCGCGGTCTTGCCGCGGATCACCTCGAAATAGCGGGGCTCCGAGGTGGTCAGGTCGTTCTGGGTGACAAGCTGGAGCACCTCGCCTTCGGCGATGGTGGCGGCGGCGCGCGACAGGATGCCGAGGACTTTCAGCGATCCGTCCTCGACCATCAGCTCGAAGGCGCGGGCGAACAGGAAGTCGCCGACCAGCACCGATGCCTGATTTCCGAACACGGCGTTGGCCGAGGCGAGGCCACGGCGGAGCACGCTTTCGTCGACCACGTCGTCGTGCAGCAACGTGGCCGTGTGGATGAATTCGACGCATGCCGCGAGGCTGACATGGCGCTGCCCGGCGGCGGCGGTTGGATAGCCGCACAGCCGCGCGGAGGCCAGAGTGAGCAGAGGGCGCAGTCGTTTGCCGCCGGCGGCCACGATATGGGCAGCCAGCCGCGGGATCAGCGCGACCGGGCTTGCCATTCGTGCCACGATGGTCCGGTTGCAGGCTTCGAGGTCGTCCTTGACCAGTGCATGCAGGGCGGTCAGTGCATCCGGCGTAGCGGCGAGGCTGGCTGGCTGGCTGGCCACGACGCCCAACGGGGTCTCCAGGGTTGCATGTGCGGCAGTCACCGGCACCATATCGGCGGCCCGAAACACCCGGTCAAGGAAACCAGTCGGCATGCGCGTCGTGGCAACGTCGAACGATCCGGTCAGACTGTCCTTTCTTGGCGCGCTGCTGGCCGATGCGGGGATTGAGGCAATCGTGTTGGATCAGCACGCCAGTGTGATGGAAGGCAGTGTGGTGGCAATCCAGCGCCGCCTGATGGTGGCAGTGGCCGACGAACCCCGGGCGCGCCGGGTGCTGGCCGAGGCGGGCGAACTCTGAGTGGAGGTGAGCGAGGGCCACCTTCTGGATGGCCGGGTTCGCTATGCGCAGCCATGCCGGGGCTTCCGCAGTGGCATCGAGCCGGTGCTACTGGCCGCGGCGGTGCCGGCCCGAAGCACCGATCGCGTGCTGGAAGCGGGAAGCGGGGCCGGAGCGACTTTGCTGTGTCTGGCCGCGCGCGTACCGGGAATCGACGGGTTGGGAGTGGAAATAAAACCTGAACTGGTCGAACTGGCTCGGCAGAATGCGACCGCGAATGGCTGGCCGGGATTGCAGTTCATCGCCGCGGATATCGGCAATGCAGGTGCGGTTGGCCCAAATGGGATCGGCCCAAATGGGCTCGGGCCAAATGCGATCGGTACGTTTGATCACGCCTGCGCCAATCCTCCGTATCATTCGGCCGGAGGGTCGGCATCCCGAGATGCGGACCGTGAATTGGCGAAGCGGAGCCGGCCCGGTCTGTTGACCAAATGGGCCGGATCACTGGGACCGCGGTTACGCCACAGGGGCACACTGACCATGGTTCTGCCGGCTGCGGAGCTGCCCGCGGCGATGGCCGCCCTGGTCGCAGCCGATTGCCCCCCCGCCGCGGTGCTGCCACTTTGGCCACGGGCGGCCTACGCGGCGAAGCTTGCCCTGGTGCAGGGCGTGAAAGGCGGCCGCGGAGCGTTCCGCCTGCTACCGGGTCTCGTGCTGCATCGCGTCGATGGCAGCTTCACGCCAGAGACGGAGGCGGTATTGCGCGGCGGCGCAGCGATTCAGCTCTGATCAAGCGTGTTCGGTCCGCGGGTGCCGCAAATGCCATAGCCGTTCGTGTGCCGCGACCAGGCTTTCCATGTTGCGGCGCCGCGTGCCATCCGGGGTGAGTGGCCGGCGCGTCAGCATCATTTCGAGGACGTGCAGAAGCTGTTCGGCGACCTCAAGGTCGCCCTGATCGCAGGCATGGTGGAAGGCGATCAGTATCTTGTCGGACAGCCGACGGCTGTAGCGCGGTGCCCCGGATGGGCTGGGTGCGCTTTCGCGGAGAATGTCTTCATCTGCGTGGCTCACGCGCGCGCTCCCTTGCCTGCGGTTTGCGGCGTCTCGTTTCCCTGACCGACATCTTACTTTGCGACGGTGGGGATCACCAGGGCGTCAATCCCACGGTATCAGGGCGTTATTTCGATCCGATCGGGGTCTGGCGATGCATTTTTCAGGCAAGGCTCAGATTGCGTCAGCTCAGTCGTCGGTCCGCGCCGTCTCGAAAACCGGCCCCGTTTCCGCCGGCGGCGCCGGTTGGACCGATCGGGGCAGGGTCTATCAGAGTCGTCGCATCTCCGAAAGCCTCCTCCCAGGAGCCGATGGTCGAGGCCTTGCTGTATTCGGTGGCGCGATTCTCGAAGAAATTGGCGTGCTCGACTGCGTTGAGCATCTCATCCAGCCAGGGGAGCGGATTGCGGGCCAGGTGATAAATCGGATTCAGGCCAAGCTGCACCAGCCGTCGGTCGGCGATGTAGCGAATGTATTGCTTCAGCTCTCGTGCCGTGAGTCCCTGCACGGCGCCCTGTTCGAAGGCGAGGTCGATGAACGCGTCCTCGTGGTCTACAATCGTTGCGCATGTGGCATAGATTTCACGTTTGAGCTGTTCGGTCCAGATGTCGGGATTTTCCTGGATGAATGTGCGGAACAGCCGGATGACCGAAATGCAGTGCAATGTTTCGTCGCGCACCGACCAGGAGATGATCTGGCCCATTCCCTTCATCTTTCCGAAACGGGGAAAGTTCAGCAGGATCGCGAACGAGGCAAACAATTGCAGTCCTTCGGTGAAGGCGCCGAACGCGGCTAGAGTCTTGGCGATCTCGTGACGGTTCTCGACTGAAAAGCCTTGCATGTAATCGTATTTATCCTTCATTTCCTTATATTTGAGGAAGGCCTGATATTCGAGCTCCGGCATGCCGATGGTATCGAGCAGATGGCTGTAGGCGGCGATATGGATCGTCTCGGTGTTCGAGAACGCCGACAGCATCATCAGCACTTCAGTCGGCCTGAACACGCGGCTGTAGTGCTTCATATAGCAATTGTTCACTTCGACGTCGGCCTGCGTAAAGAACCGGAATATCTGGGTCAGCAGGTTGCGTTCCGCAGGATTGAGATTGCGATGCCAGTCCTTCACATCATCGGCGAGTGGCACTTCTTCCGGCAGCCAATGAACGCGTTGTTGCGTCAGCCATGCCTCATAGGCCCATGGGTAGCGGAACGGTTTATAGACCGGGTTTTCGGTCAGCAGGCCAGGGCTGCGCTGATCGCTTGTTTCGGATGCAGAGGTGCCGTCCATCGGTCGGTGCTGTCCCTTGTTTGAGGCGACGAATCGAACAGGCCGCATGCTAGGCGTGACCGGGTCCGAACGCAATATAAGGTGGTGCACGGGGGCGAGACGTCCATATCTTGAGGCCATGGTCCGGCTGGCTTTGTTTGAGAGCATGATTCGGTTCCGCCTCAAGCGATCACGCTTTGATCCAAGAACGGGAGCGCAGCGGTTCATATTTCGTTAAGCATTTGCTACATTTCTGACTCCGATGTGACTTGACTCTCATGCCCAATCTCCGTTTCACTGACAACCGGGACCGGGTTGTTGGAGCATCCGAAAATGATGGTTGAAACCTTCAAGGAGTTTACCTTTGAGGCTGCGCACCAGATTCAGCCCTACTCGGACCTTCATGGGCATTCTTTCAAGGTCGTTGTGTACCTTCAAGGAGAGCCCGACCCGGTATTCGGCTGGTCGCATAATCTGTATGAGGTGGAATCGGCGATCGAGCAGGTACGCAGCCAACTCGATCACAAATACCTCAATGCGATCGACGGGTTATCGGTGCCCTCGCTGGAGAACGTTGCCCGTTGGCTTTGGCAAAATCTGGATCGTCGGCTGACCGGGGTGGACCGAGTGGTGGTTACTCGTGGGTTCGACGGCAGCGCCGAGGGGTGCAGTTGCACCCGCCCGCAGTTGGCGGTGGCCTGAGCCATGAGCGTCAGCATCCATCGGCTAAGGCGTCCGGGTCGGGCCAACGAATCGATTGAGCAGCCGCTCAGTCATGCCGAACGTGCGGTGATGATCAATTCGGCCGAGGCCAAGCTGGCCGAGCTGTTCGACGTGCTGCAGATCGATCATCGAAACGATCACCATACCCGCGACACGCCGCGCCGGGTCGCCCGCATGTTCGTTGAAGAGATCATGCACGGGCGCTATAGCGATCCGCCCGCGCTGACTGATTTCGACAACGTTGAGGCATTCGATCAGCTTATCGTCAGCGGGCCGATCGAAATCCGCTCGACCTGCGCGCACCATCTGATGCCGATTTATGGTGAGGCGTATATCGGGGTGCTGCCGTCAATCGATGGGCGGATCATCGGTCTGTCGAAATACGACCGCGTGGTTCATTACTTCGGCGCCCGCCTGCAAATTCAGGAAGAACTGGTGAAGCAGATCGGTCAGTTCATCATGGATCGCACCGCGCCGCGTGGCGTCGCCGTGCGGATCAGCGCGGTGCATATGTGCAAGACGCATCGCGGCGTTCGTGCCACTCACCGCAGCAGGATGGTCACCAGTGCCTATTACGGCGTGATCGCGGACGACGAGGCGCTGAAGCAAGAATTTCTGCACGAATGCCTCGGGTTGCAGCGAGGCGACTGAAACCAGTGTCGGCCGCTGCCCGCCAGAATGGCGCGGCGCTGGAGCGCATCCCGCTGGGGATCGCGTTGGCCCTGTTGGCATACTCGCTGCTGGCAATGCAGGACGCCACGGTCAAGTGGCTGGTCGTCACGGTCCCGGTCTGCCAGGTGCTGTTCGTTCGCAGTGCCATCGTGATGACCGGCTGTCTGGTGGCGGGCCGGCGGGAGTTGCTGGCGCGGGCAATGCGCACTCCGATCATGAGCCTGCTGCTGTGCCGTGGCGCCGTCACGCTGGCGGCGTGGTTCTGTTATTTCTCGGCGGCCCGCAGCCTGCCGCTGGCGCAGTTAACCACGTTGTGGTTCACGGCCCCGGTGATCGTCACGATGCTGGCGGCTCCGTTGCTGCGCGAACGAGTCGGTCCGGCGCGCTGGGCCGCAGTAGGCGTCGGTTTCGCCGGTACTTTGGCGGCCGCCGACCCCGTCGGGCTGGTGCTGTCGACGGCGACGGCACTGGTACTGCTTGCCGCGATCCTGTGGGCGATCGGCGTGCTGCTGACGCGTGTGATCGCGCGGCACGAGCCGTCGCTGGTGCAGATGCTGTACAACAACGCGTTCTTCTTTCTCGCCACTGGTATCGTTACCGTGCTGGCCTGGCAGCCGCCGACCACGGTGCAACTGATCCTGCTGCTGCAGGTGGCGCTGCTCGGCGGATTTGGTCAGTTCTGCCTGTTCGAGGCGGCGCGCCGCGCCCCTGCCTCGGTGACCGCTCCACTCGAATACACAGCGCTGCTCTGGGCGTTTCTCCTCGGCCTTGCGTTCTGGGATGACGTTCCCGGGCCACCGGTGCTGGTCGGGGCAGCCCTGATCCTTAGCGCCGGGCTGATGCTGATCCTGGCTGAACGACGCGGCTTCGGCCGCATCGGCACAGGGATGCGCACGGTTCGGTGATGATCGCGGGAAAGCAACCTGCTGTTAACCGCATCCGCCGATCTTGCCATGACCGTTTTCCGATTGGATTGCCCCGATGCTTCTGACAAGACGCTGTTTCGCGACCGGCCTGCTGGCAGGTGCCGGATCGCTGATCGTCCATGGTGCCACTGCCGATGAGCTTGCTGTCCCGACCGGCAAACCGATCCTGACCGTTACGGGCGGCATTGCCGTACACAACCAGGGGGACAAGGCAGTATTCGACCGTCCGATGGTCGAGGCACTGGGCTGGATGTCCTTCCGCACGCGCACACCGTGGTACGACGCGCCGGTTCTGTTCGAAGGCGTGCTGATGCGCAGACTGCTGCAGGCCGTCGATGCCTCGGGGAAGACGTTGGTGGTCACTGCATTGAATGATTACACCACGCAGATTCCGATCAGCGATTTCACCCG
>DATIMO010000093.1:0-6926 GCA_035475215.1 Acetobacteraceae bacterium
GCATTACCCGCGGCCTGCGTATCGCCGCGGCGCTGGAAACCAGGCTCGCGAACCGCCACATCCGGCCGGAGCAGTCGCAGCCGACCGCCCGTCCCCCGTCACCCCGCAAGCCACGCGCCGCCCGCCCCCCGGCCCGACACCAGGACGACCCCGCCTCTCTGCTCGACCACTTTCCCACAGCCGAGGAAATCGCGGCCCAGCTCCGCCACCGCCCGATCGGCGCCGTCCTTGTCGATATCTGCGGCGATCTCGGTATCGTAACGTCGCACCCGCTGTGGCGGGAAATTACCATGGTCCTTATCGAAAATGGCGGCAGCCTTGTTGCCCTGGTCAAGGACGTGTTCAAGCGGGTCCGCATGACCAATTTTGTCCCGCCGGACACCAAGCTGATACCGCCAATGCCAGCGGGATGGCGGGCACCGGGTCTGCTTACTGCCGCGGCGGCCGCCACCGGCCCTCCCTGAACAACTCGTTCGGACCATCATCGAGGCGTGACGCACGGGGCCGCCCAGCGGCGGTCCCGCCGTCGCGATTCGGCTAAATCATCAGGTAATATCCGGTGGCGATCGACGGACAAAGAAGGTTGGGTGTGAAACCCGGACACGCCGGATCGCCTGGAAACCCTGGTGTTTCGAAACCAGGGCCAAACGTGCCCGAACTGCGCGAGCGCCATTGAGAACACTACGCCGCCTCCAGGTGGCTGCTCAGGCTGGGAAACCGGCACGCCATCGATCGTCGCAGTCAGGCTGGTGGGAGCGGCGGTATTTAAGCTAGTCCCCGAGTTGTGCTTTGTCCAAAGCGACCGGATACTCTGATCGGTCCAGCAACAGCGGGGGAAAACCCCAATGCGCATCTTGCTCGCCGGCGCCTCGGGCGCCGTCGGCCGACGCCTCCTGCCACTTCTCCTGGCCAACAACCACCAGGTCACCGCCATCACGCACGCGCCGGAGCGGCTCGCCGCGCTTCGCTCTACCGGCGCCGATGCCGTCGTAGCCGACGGGCTCGACGCCACCGCACTCATGCATGCCGTCACGCAAGCCGGGCCTGAGATCATCATCCACCAGATGACCGCCCTCACCCGCGCGACAAGCCTGCGAAATTTCGACCGCCAGTTCGCTCTCACCAATCGCCTTCGCACCGAAGGCACCGACAATCTGCTGCAAGCGGCACGCGCCGCAGGCGTCCGTCGCTTCATCGCGCAGAGCTATGGCAACTGGAACTACCAACGCACAGGCACGGGCCTGACGACCGAGCAAGACCCGCTCGACCCCACTCCGCCCGCCAATCAGCGACAGTCCCTCGCCGCCATCCGTCACCTGGAGCACAGTGTCACGACTGCCCCGGGCATCGACGGCACCGTGCTTCGTTACGGCAACTTCTATGGCCCTGGAACCGGTATCTCACCCAACGGCATCATCGTGAAGGCGGTTCGCAAACGCATGCTGCCCATCATCGGCAACGGCGCCGGCGTCTGGTCATTCATCCACGTAGATGACGCTGCGACCGCCACGATCGCCGCAATGGATCACGGCGCGTCGGGGATCTACAATATCGTTGACAATGAACCGGCTCCGGTGGCCGTCTGGCTGCCGGAGCTCGCCAGCGCCCTCGGCGCCAAACCGCCGCGCCACATCCCGGCCTGGCTCGGTCGCCTGATCATGGGTGAGGTCGGCATCTCGATGATGACCCGGATCCGCGGCGCATCGAACCACAAGGCCAGGACCGAACTCGCCTGGAACCCCCGTTACCCAACCTGGCGCGAGGGTTTCCGCATTGGCCTCGCCGACACCGCTCCGCCGACCGGAGGGTAACGCCCAAAGCCTGCGGCCCAGCGCCCCAGCCTCAGTCGTCCCGGTGCACCCGCTCCATCCGCTCGTGCCGCTCCTGCGCCTCAATCGATAGAGTCGCAATCGGCCGGGCCTCCAGCCGCTTCAGCCCGATCGGCTCCCCGGTCTCTTCGCAGAAGCCGTATGTCCCCGACTCGACCCGCTGCAACGCCTGGTCGATCTTGGCGATCAGCTTGCGCGCCCGATCCCGGGTCCGCAGCTCCAGGGCGCGATCCGTTTCCACGCTCGCCCGGTCGGTAATATCCGCCTCATGGATGCCGCCTTCGGAAAGACTGGCCAGGGTTCCATCGGCTTCTTTCAGCAAATCGGCCCGCCAGCGCAGCAGCTTCTGTCGAAAATATTCGACCTGGATCGGGTTCATGAACTCTTCGTCCTTGCCGGGTCGGTAGTCCGGAGGAAGCGTCACCATCATGCTGCCGATCCTGCATTTTTCCCCGGGCCCGCCCCGGGATCACGAACGCGCGGGCTTATACCTGCGCGTAACAGCTCCGCCAAGGGTGGAAGTGCAAGGTTCAAGCGGCTGACACAAAACGGTTTCACCGCTCAATGTCCACGTTTTGCCAGTTCCACGCGCGCCCGCAGCACCACCTCGGTCACCGCGGCGGCCAGCCTCGGATCGGCGGCCTGTGGCACATCCGCCACCAGCTCGGCAAGTCGGGCTAGCGGTTCCGGGTCATTTGCCTCGGCCAGCAAGGCTCGTTGCAGCACCGCCATCGCCTTCAGCAGATCGTGGCCTCGCCGGCGAGCCGCTCGGTCCTGAACAGACTCGTCACCGGCTTCTTGCAACGCGAGCATTCCGGGCAGCATCGCCGCCGATACGCCGCCCACTCCCGCCGGCGCCGCACCGCCGCTCGCGGATTCGGGCACGCTGAACCCGCTCGACCCTGTCGGACGCGGATCCGGCAGCCGCATCGCACCGCTGACACGCACTGTTGGTATCCGCATCACGACAAAACTCCTTTCTGCGATCCGTCTCTGCCGCCCGGCAGCTTCTGCCGACCGGCCGATCCCGAGGACCGCGGATTTCGGCGGCACCGCCTTGGCACGGGACTTGCTGGTTCCCGCGCACCATGACGGCAATTCCTTACGAGGTTGCTACCAGACGCCGCGCAGTCGCCGATTGGGCGCGCCGAGCCGCACTGCTGCTCACGCTGACGCTCCCCCTTCTGCCGCCCAACCCAGCCGCGGCACAAGTGCGGGTCAAGGACATCACCGACGTCCAGGGCGTGCGCAACAACCAGTTGATCGGCTACGGGCTGGTGGTCGGCCTCAACAACACCGGCGACAAGCTGGACAATTCGATCTTCACCCGCGAATCGCTGATCGGCATGTTGGAACGGCTGGGCGTCAACACCCAGGACCACGCCGCCAAGCTCGAAACCAAGAACGTCGCCGCGGTCATGGTCACCGCCGAGCTACCCCCCTTCGCCCGTGAAGGCGGCCGGATCGATGTCGCTGTCTCCGCCCTGGGCGACTCGACAGACCTCACCGGCGGCACGCTGTTGGTCACTCCGCTCGTCGCCGCCGACAGCCAAGTCTATGCCGTCGCGCAGGGCGCCCTCGCCACTGGCGCGATCGCTGCCAAAGGCCAGGCCGGCTCCGTCACCCGGGGCGTCCCCACTGCCGGGCACATCGCCAACGGTGCCACGGTCGAGCGCGAGGTGCCCTTCCGCCTGGACCAGAACCGAAACGTGAATCTCTCACTGCGCAACCCCGACCTGACGACCGCCGGCCGCATCGCGGCGGCGATCACCGGGGCTATAGGCCCGATCGCTCGCGTGACGGACCCGCGCACGGTCGCCGTGGACCTCGCTGGCCACGATCCGATCGCCACCCTTGCCGCCATCGAGGACCTGCGCGTCGAGCCCGACAGCCCGGCCATGGTGGTGATCGATGAATCGAGCGGCACCGTGGTGATGGGCGCCAACGTGCGGATCAGTACCGTGGCGATCGCCCAGGGCAACCTGACCGTGCGCGTCACTGAAACTCCCGAGGTCAGCCAGCCCGGCCCGCTGTCGAACGGCAACACCGTGGTTGTACCCCGCACGCAGGTACAGGTGGATGACCAGCATGACCGCAAGCTGGGCATCGTGCACGGCAGCGTCACGTTGCGCGACCTGGTGGCCAGCCTGAATGCACTCGGCATCGGCCCGCGCGACCTGATCAGCATCCTGCAGGCGATCAAGACCGCCGGCGCGTTGCAGGCCGATCTGGTGGTCCGATGATGCTCGCGCCCTCCGCGGCACCCGCAATCCCCCCCGGGAGCGACCTGCCGCCGGCCCAGACCGCGCGCCTCTGGCAGGCCGCCCAGAATTTCGAGGCAATGGCGCTTGGCGAGTTGCTCACCCCGATGTTTGAAACCGTGGACAGTGCCCATAATCCGTTCGGCGGTGGCGAGGCTGAAGCCGCCTGGAAGCCCTTGTTTGTGCAGGAAATTGGCAAACAGATGGCGGCTCAGGGCGGGCTCGGCCTCGCCCGCCCGGTATTCGAGGCATTGCTGCATGCACAGGAGAAAAAGCGATGACCGGTCAGACCCTGCTGGCAACCGCCGAACGCCTGGCCGATATCCTGGCGGCAGAAAATGCCGCTCTGGCAGCGATGGATCTGCCACGGGCCGCCGCCCTGCTTCCGGCCAAGCGGGAATCGGCGGAGGCGCTGCTCGCAGTCCGGTGCATCGCGGTGGATGCGACCGCGCTTCGTGCCCGGATCGATGCCTGCGGGCAGCGCCTGAGTAGCCTCGCCGAAGAAAATCGGCGACTGCTGGACCGTGCGCTGTCGGTCCAGGCCCGTGTTATCGGGGTGATCGCCCGCCGGGAACGGGCCAGACAGGCGCGCGCCTACGGTACCCATGGCGGCCTCGTCGCTCCCACGCGCCCACCGGCCATTGCGATCTCGGCACGCGCCTGAGCCATCCCGGAATCCACGCGATGAGTGCAGCTTTGACTGAACGATTGCGACCACCCGCTGTTACAGCTAATTAGGCCCAGGCACTGATCGAGGCGTCGTATCGAACCGCGGGAGAGGCGGTTATCGCCGGAACCGGAGCTTTGCCGGGTGTTGACCACACCGGAAATGAGGCAAGATCGCCCCGGCGACACCTCGATAGCTCGCGGATGTGACTTGGATCTGGAGCAGCGATAGGAACCTGGATCCCGCCACCGGCGGCTCCTTCGGTATCTGCCGGCGGCGATGGCGGTTCGCACACGCTCCGCAAAATCGTGGAGAACCGCCGCCGCACGGCGCGAGTTCCGGCGCCGAGTATCGCGTGGTGGTCGATTTCAACACGCCGGACGTTTTCCTCGCGGTGCAGAATTCTGCACTTCCGGCGTGCCAGGCAGTTCGCGGTAACGCGAACAGTTCGAATCCACAGAATGACCGTTCAAAGAGCCGGTTGTAGAGCATCATCTGCGCCGTTTCTGCTTGTGGCCGACGCAATCGGCGGCGCGTCGCGTGGCCGGTCATCCGACCGACGCAATCCCGGCTGGTTGGAGGGCGATCCTGCCGCCGAGCCCTCGGGCGGATAACTACGACCGCCCTGCCGGATAGTAGGGAAGCGGTCTTCGCGGCATGGGCGGGCACGCTTTGAACTCATACAGCGTGCCACAGTTTTCAGTATCATAGCTTGATGTCTGGCACGGAAGGGAATTTTATGTTCGGCAAACAGGCAGGCAATTTTTGGCCGAACTCTATGCTGCTCAGGAGCCCGAAATTGCGGACGGTGCGGAGCCGCGTCGTTCCCTGCGCGACAGCGGGGCCGCCTGCAAAGTATCGGCATGCACTCAGCCGCCACTCGGCTGGTTGGGAGTTTCCAACCGCGATCCCCTCCCCAATCCTTCACAACGCTTGATCCGCACCGGAACTTGGGGCCAAGGATAGGGACATGTTCGCCAGCATCAGAAGGTACACGGTGAAACGAGGCTCGGTGCCGGAACTTGCTCGACGCGTGCAGGACAGCTTTGTACCCCTGATACGAAGGATGCCGGGTTTCACAGGATATTATTTGCTCGATGGCGGACCGGGCGTGCTAATTACCATCAGCATATTCGACAGCGCGGATGAAGCGCTTGCTTCGAACGAGAAAGCCGCAGACTGGGTGAGGAACAACGTCCTGAAGTTCACCCGAGGAATGCCTGACGTCATGGTAGGCGATGTTCTGATCGCTGAGGTCAAGTAGCAAACCGTGAGCACCAAAACAATCCGGCAGCATAGCATGCGCGCCCACATGGCGGATGAAGCGGCGTGGGCATACGAGGCCGAGCTTCTATGTCGCAATTTCAAGAGGCAGCCTGATCTTGTTCAGGTCGCCGGACTTCGCCCAGAGACGGCACCCCGCTGGCCCCGCCGGTCAGCGTTCGCGCCAAGGTCGAGCACAGCATCGGAGTGATCAAGCGGGTGTTCGGCTTCACCAAGGTTCGTTATCGTGGGCTGGCAAAGAATATCCATCGGCTGTGTATCGCGTGTGGTCCCGCCAACCTATTCATCGCCCGCAATCGGTTGCTGCGCGCTTGACCGGCCTCGTGTGTTGGTGGTCCTGCGGGCACAGCAAAGAATGGCACCAGACTCTCGCCTGGCGGCTCCGCCAACCGGGCGGCCAACCTGATCTCACGCCTCGAACCTGCTCGCGATTAAGCCCGCACGATTCTCGCCGTCGGCAGGCGACAGGCCCGCTTGCGATTACCTCGATTTGATCTATGACGACAATGCTGCCGCGCGAGATGCGGCGGCTTGCCAGCCGCCATACTGACGATGGCGCAGAAGCGGGAGGAAGCAGGCCATGAAATGGATTCGCACCACCCTGGGCGTGGTAATCGCCTTCGGGCTTCTTGGAGCGGTGCATCAGGCGCAGGCAGCGCCGCAGAAATTCAAAATATTTCTGTCGATGAGCTATATCGGCAACGACTGGCAGGCCGAAGCGGCGAACATGGTGAAAGCCATGGCGGCATCGAAGGATTACCGGGACAAGATCACCCTTGAGGTGCAGGTCGCTGGCCCGAATGCACAGCGCCAGATTCAGCAGATCAACGCGATGGTGCAGCAGGGTGCGCAAGCTATCGTAGTCTACCCGATCTCGCCCACCGC
>DATIMO010000094.1:0-3820 GCA_035475215.1 Acetobacteraceae bacterium
GTTTCGTGCGCCGTCGGGCCTATCAGGCGGCGGCTGTCACGTCCACCTCCAGCCGTTTGCGGAGCATCCGCAGGGCGGCCTCCCGGCGGTCGGCAATCCGGCCTTCTCGGGTGCGGTGTCGCCAATGATGCCGGTTGACAATCCCCCGTCCGTCTCCCATCCCCGCCCCGCCCGGAAAGGCGGATGCCCAACCCGATGGATGACGACCTGCTGGCCTTGAAGACCGAAACCGACGTGGCCTTGGCTGCAGCCGGGAATCTGCGCGAGTGGGACGCAGTTCGGGTTGGCGTGCTCGGGCGCAACGGTCGGCTGACAATGCTGCTGAAAGAACTCGGCAAGGCGCCGCCAGAACAGCGGCGCGAGCGGGGGCCCGCGCTGAATCGCCTGAAGGACGCGCTGACCGGGGCGATCGACGCTCGCAGGGCCGCACTGGAGCGCGCCAACCTGGATGCACGGCTAAAATCCGAACAGCTCGACCCCACGCTGCCGCCGCCGCCCCGATCAATAGGACTGATCCATCCGATCAGTCGCACGATGGAGGAGATCGCGGCCATCTTCGGCACCATGGGCTTCCAGATCGCCGATGGACCGGACGTGGAATCCGACTGGCGCAACTTCAGCGCGCTGAACATCCCGTCGCACCACCCTGCGCGTGATGACCAGGATACGTTCTATCTGCCGGCTGCCAAAGGACAGCCGGCGCCGGTGCTGCGCACCCATACCTCACCGGTGCAGGTCCGTGCGATGCTGGAGCGCGCCTTGCCGTTTCGGGTCATTGCCATCGGGCGCACCTACCGGGCGGACCATGACGCGACACACAGCCCGATGTTTCACCAATGCGAAGGGCTGGCACTGGATCGCAGCATCACGCTCGGTCACCTGAAAGGCTGCCTGATCGATTTCCTGCGCGCGTTCTTCGGCATCGCCGATCTGCCCGTGCGCTTCCGATCGAGTTATTTCCCGTTCACCGAACCGAGCATGGAGGTTGATATCGGCTGGGATCGCCGATCGGGTGAACTCGGCAAGGGCGGCGACTGGCTGGAAATTCTGGGAAGTGGCATGGTGCATCCGCGCGTGCTGGCCAATTGCGGGATCGACCCGAGAGAGTGGCAGGGATTTGCGTTTGGCATGGGTGTCGAGCGTATCACCATGCTGAAGCACGGGATTCCCGATCTGCGCCCGTTCTTCGAGTCCGACATTCGCTGGCTGCGGCATTACGGCTTCAGCCCGCTGGCGCCAGTCATGCTGCATGAGAGTGTGTGATGGAGGGAGGAAAGGACTACGAAGTCAGCGCGATCGACCCTGCTTATCCGTGGCGCTCCGTCAAATTCTGTGATCTACCATGAAAGCAGACTCTGAGACTCACCGCACAGACGCAGAATCTGTACTCCCCTGCAGGGCTCCGCGGCTTCTGCGCCTCTACGGTGAAAGCCGGCAAGTCGTCCCGACATCTTCATCCATGCGGATGCGGTCGCCTGGCCGATGACGAACTCGGCGTGAAATCCTCGCTACTGAGCATGGCGGACGAGCATGACGATGGCAGGTTTTATTTCCGATGAAATTCACTCTCTCCTGGCTGAAGACCCATCTCGACACGACCGCATCGGCGGGTGAAATCGGTGAAGCTCTGACCCGAATCGGCCTGGAACTGGAATCGATCGAGGACCAGGGCGCCGCGCTCGCGCCGTTCCGTATCGCGCATGTCATAGAGGCAGCACAGCATCCCAATGCTGATCGCCTGCGCGTGTGCAAAGTCGATGCTGGCGACGACGTGGTCACCGTCGTGTGCGGCGCCCCCAATGCGCGTACCGGTATGAAGGGGGTATTCGCCGCGCCCGGGAGTTTCATTCCCGGTACCGGCATCACTCTCAAGACCGGTGAAATTCGCGGCGTGACCAGCGCCGGCATGCTGCTGTCGGCACGCGAAATCGGCCTTGGCGAGGACCACACCGGCATCATGGACCTGCCGGCGGATGCGCCCGTCGGGGCGTCGTATGCCGCTTGGGCCGGGCTCGATGACCCGCTGTTCGACATCAGCATCACCCCCAACCGCGGCGACTGTTTCGGCGTGCGCGGGATCGCGCGTGATCTGGCCGCCGCCGGGTTAGGGCGCTTGCAACCCCAGATTCCGACGCCCGTACCGGCGACGTTCGATGAGGGCCTGCGCTGGCGAATCGATTGGCCGGACGCATGCCCCTGGATTCTGGGCCGCACCATCCGGGGGGTGCGGAATCGGCCCAGCCCGCGCTGGCTTGCGGACCGACTGGTCTCGATCGGGCTGCGGCCGATCAATGCGCTGGTCGATGTGACGAACTTCTTCACGTTCGATCTCGGACGCCCGCTGCACGTGTTCGATGCCAGTAAAGTTTCCGGAGAAACGCTGGTGCTCCGCCACGGTCGAGGCGAAAGCTTCCGCGCACTGAACGGGAAGGACTACACGCTCACGCCACAGGATCTTGCCATCACCGATGCCGCCGGCGTACAGTCCATGGCCGGCGTGATCGGTGGTGAGACCACCGGCTGCGATGAGAACACCACCGAGCTGTTCATCGAATGCGCCCTGTTCGATCCGGTCCGCGTCGCGCTGACCGGCCGGCGACATCAGATAGTTTCGGACGCACGCCAGAGGTTCGAGCGCGGCATCGATCCGGCCATCATGCCGGACGCGGTGGAAGCGGCGACGCGCATGATCCTGGATGTCTGCGGCGGTGAAGCTGGGCTCGTCGTCGAAGCGGGCGCAACGCCCGCGTGGCAGCGCAATGCCACGCTGCGCTTCGAGCGACTGCACGGCCTGGGTGGGACGGATGTGGCGGCGGACGAAGCGATTGCTGCGCTGGAACGCCTAGGCTTTGCAGTCGAAAGCCGCGACCATGCGCGGGTGACTGTTTCTGTGCCGTCGTGGCGCAATGACGTGGCTGCTCCGACGATGCTGGATCAGGACGCGGACCTGGATCCTGCCGTTGCGGCGACAGCGGCGGAAGGATGCGCTCTGATCGAGCCAGAATGCGATCTGATCGAGGAAGTGCTGCGTCTGCGCGGACTGGACGCTATCCCTCCGGTGTCGCTGCCGAGTGCCGCGCCGGTTCCGCTATCCACGCTGACACCACGGCAAAGCCGAGCAGCACTGGCCCGGCGCACGCTCGCTGCGCAAGGCTTGGCGGAATGTGTCACCTTCAGCTTCATGGCGGCCGAGCAGGCCGCGCTGTTCGGCGAAACGCCGGCGATGCTGCGGCTGACAAACCCGATCGCAGCCGACCTGGATCAGCTTCGCCCGACGCCGGTCGCAACGCTGGCGTTGGCAGCGCAGCGCAATGCGACGCGGGGATGGCCAGATGCGGCGCTGTTCGAACTGGGTCCGGCTTTCGTAGCCGGTGGGCAACGTCTGGTCGCTGCCGGCGTGCGGGCAGGATCGACCCCACGTAGCTGGGCAGAACCGGCGCGGCCGGTGAATGCGATGGACGTCAAGGCGGATCTGTATGCTGCACTGACCGCGCTCGGCATCCCGATGGAAGCGCTGACGGTGACCGCCGATGCGCCGGATTTCTATCACCCGGGGCGATCGGGTGTGGTGCGGCAGGGACCGAAGACGGTGCTCGGCCGGTTTGGTGAGCTGCATCCGCGCGTGCTGGCAGCGATTGATCTGCCCGATCCGGCAGCGGCATTCGAGTTGGAGCTGGACGCGATTGCGGACCCGAAGCGACGGTGGCGGGCTGCTCCGGATCTGCCGCCGTTCCAGCCGGTGCGGCGCGATTTTGCCTTCCTGGTCGATGCGCATGTAACCGCCGGATCAGTGTTGAAAGCGGCGCGGTCGGCGGAGCGG
>DATIMO010000095.1:0-8722 GCA_035475215.1 Acetobacteraceae bacterium
TACCGGAGTATTCTTGAAGGTTGCACGCGGCCCGCAAAGCATCGCAGGATCACCGAATGAGCGTCACCGCCCCGCGCCGAACCATCTTCATCGCCAGTCCGCTGGAATCGGAACACGTCGATCGTATCCGCGGCGTCGATCCCGACCGGGTGGAGGTCATCCACCTGCCCGACATCCTTCCGCCAACCCGCTACGTCGCCGATCAGTACGGCGCTCCGTTCACCCGCGACGCCGACCAGCAGCGCCGCTGGAACGAATCCCTCGCGCGGGCGGAAATTCTTTGGGACCTGCCACCGACGACGACCGACATCGCGCGCGCCACACGGCTGCGCTGGATACAGACCACCAGCAGCGGCGTCGGCCCGGCGGTGCATCGCCTCGGGCTGGCCGACTCGGATGTCATCATCACCACGGCGCGCGGCGTGCACGCCGGACCGCTGGCCGAGTTCGTCTTCATGGGCCTGCTGCTGCATTTTCGCGGACTGCGGCACCTGGAAGCCGAGCAGCGGGCGCATCGCTGGAACCGCTATTGCGGGCAGGAGGTTGCGGGCAAAACCTTGCTGACGATCGGCGCCGGCGACCTTTCGCGCGGAATCGCCCAGGTCGGGCGGGCGTTGGGAATGCGCGTCATTGCCGTTACCCGCGATCCGGACCAGCATCGGCCGCATGCCGGGCTGTTCGATGCCCTGCATGCCGCGTCCGACTTGCCCAGATTGCTGCCGCGGGCGGACGCCGTCGTACTGACGTTGCCGCATACCGACCGCACGACCAACATGATGGATGACGCAACCTTTGCCGCGTTCAAGCCGGGTGCCGTCTTCATCAATATTGGCCGTGGCCAGGTGGTGGACGAGGCGGCGCTGCTGCGTCATCTCAGGTCCGGACATATCGGCTTCGCGATGCTGGACGTGACGGCGGTGGAACCGTTGCCGGCCGACAGCCCGTTATGGGACCTGCCCAATGTCCTGATCAGTCCGCATTCGGCCAGTACCGTCACCACCGAGAATGCGAAGATCACCCGCATTTTCTGCGACAATCTGCGCTGCTATCTCGATGGGCGGCTGCGAGACATGCGCAACGTATTCGACAAGGCGCGGATGTACTAAACTGGACCGCGTCTCGGCAAAATTGGGGGAACCGCGATGAACAGATTCAGCCGCCGGCTGGTGCTCGGCGCCGGGCTTGCCGGAATGACCAGCATCCGCCGCACGCGCGCCGCCGACGCTCCGTCCGGCGATCTCGTGCTGATGGCCTACTCCGGTTCGTTTCAGGACAACTACATGAAGGCGGTGGTCGAGCCGTTCATGAAGGCCAATCCGGGGGTCAACGTGATCTACAACCCCGGCGGAAGCTCGGCGCAGATGCTGGGAATGCTGCGCGCTCAGCGCGCCCATCCGCAGATCGACGTAATTATCATGGATTTCTCCGTCTCCCGCGTCGCTAACAAGGAGGGCCTGTTCCGCAAGTTCACGCCGGAACAGGTGCCGAATATGGCGGACGTGTACGATCAGGCGAAAATGCCTGGCGACATGGGTCCCGGGATCACGTTCGATAACCTGGTCATGGTCTACAATCCGCAGGCGGTGAAGCCGGCCCCCACGGGCATTCCGGACCTGCTCAATCCCGCTCACAAGGGAAGGATCGTGTTTCCGCCTGCGCCCAACGTCATCGGCATCGCGCTGCAGCTTGTCGTCGCGCATTACCTCGGCGCCGATTACAAGGGCTCGTCCGATCCCGAGATCAAGGTGCTGGAGCAGATCGCCCAGAACGTGCAGACCTGGAACCCGATGCCGGACAGCTACACCATGGTGATCAATGGCGATGCCGATATCGGCATCGGCTGGAATGCCCGCGCGCAAGCATACAAGGACAAGGCGCCGGGCAAGATCGAATCGATCACCATGCAGCAAGGCTCGATCCTGGACATGGATACGGTCAACCTTGTCGAGGGTGCGAGGAACCCGGCGGCCGGCCTTGCCTTCATCAACTACGCATTGTCGGCCGAGGCGCAGGAGCGCTTCGCGAAGCTGATGTATTACGGGCCGTCGAACCGGACGGCGAAGCTTGCGCCGGAGGTCATGGCGCGCACCTCGTCCTATCCGGATACGCTGGCCAAGATGATCCCGGTCGATTGGGATTATGTGGCCGGAGTGCAGGATCAGTGGACCAATCGCTGGCGGCGAGAGGTCGTGCCGGCCCGCTGAAGCGGGACAGCGCATTGCCGCCCGTGAGCGTCGGCTATCTTGCCCTGCGCGGCGTCACCAAGCGCTACGGCGAGGCCCCGCCGGTGGTGTCGGGGTGTGACCTGGACGTGGCGCGCGGCGAATTCATCACGCTGCTGGGTCCGTCCGGCTGTGGCAAGACGACGATGCTGCGCATCATCGCCGGCCTTGTCGTGCCGTCGTCCGGCCAGGTTCTGCTCGGCGGCGAGGACATCACCGCGCGCCCGGTCCACGCGCGCAACATCGGCCTCGTGTTCCAGAACTACGCGCTGTTCCCGCATCTGTCGGCCGAGCGCAACATCGCCTTCGGCCTCGACATGCGCGGGATACGTGGGCGCCGGGCGCGCGATCGCATCGCCCGCGCGCTCGGTCTGGTGCGGCTCGGCGATTTCGGGCAGCGCATGCCGCGGGAGTTGTCCGGCGGCCAGCAGCAGCGCGTGGCGCTGGCCCGCGCCCTGGTCATCGAACCGGCGATCCTGCTGCTGGACGAACCGTTGTCCAACCTCGACGCCAAACTGCGCGACGAGCTTCGCGCCGAAATCCGCGAAATCCAGATACGCCTTGGCATCACCGCGCTGTTCGTCACCCACGACCAGGCAGAGGCGTTGACCATGTCCGACCGCGTCGCCGTAATGAACCACGGCCGCCTGGAGCAGGTGGGCACGCCGACGGAGATTTATGAGCATCCGGCCAGCCCATTCGTCGCCGGATTCGTCGGCCGCACGAATCACCTGTCAGCGACGGTGGAAAGCAGCGACGCCGGCGGTTCAATCCTGGTTTCCAGCGGGTTGCGTTTCGCCGCCCCGGAGCCGCTGCGCGTGAACCAGTCGACTACCGTGATGATCCGGCCGCACCGGATGCGCCTGTCGCGTTTGCCCGGTCCCAGTCGCGACGGCATCAACGCCGTGCCCGCGGCCATCCGGCGGATCGTCTTTGCCGGCGACATGATCCAGTACGAAGCCGATGCCGCCGGCACCATCTTGCTGATCGAGAACCAGACCTCGTCCCATCCGGATCAGGGCGTCAGCGCGGGGGACCAGGTGTTCGTCGAATGGCCGGTGTCCGACACGCTGGTCTTTGCCGAGCAATGAAGCGTTTCGCCAGCTTCGCCGCCCTGCTCTCACCGGCGTCCGCGCTGATGCTGATCGGATTCGTCCTGCCGATGGCCTGGCTGTTCCGGCTGTCGCTCGACCGCGCGGTAGAAGGCGGCGTCCTGATCCCGGACCTCACGCCGGCGAATTACGTCCAGTTCGTGCATGACAAATTCTACCTGGCGATCCTCGGGCGCACCTTAGTCCTGGGCGTGGTCGTTTCATTCTTCACATTGCTCTGCGCTTATCCGATCGCGCTGTTCCTGTTCCGCACGCGATCGCGCTGGCGCGGCATCCTCGCGGTTCTGACCATTTCGCCGATGCTGGTCAGCTCCGTGGTCCGCACCTTTAGCTGGATGGCCATCCTGGGCGACCGCGGC
The DNA here is from genome assembly GCA_035475215.1 of Acetobacteraceae bacterium. Taxonomy (GTDB): domain Bacteria; phylum Pseudomonadota; class Alphaproteobacteria; order Acetobacterales; family Acetobacteraceae; genus DATDIC01. The sequence goes on from DATIMO010000095.1 coordinate 3,694, forward strand.
CTGGTCAATCACGCGCTGCTCGCGCTCGGCTTGATCGATCATCCGCTGGCGCTCATGAACAACATGCTCGGCGTCACCATCGGTCTCGTGCAGATCGAAATGCCGGTGATGATCCTCGCTTTGATCGCCGGGCTGTCGCGGCTGGACCCGACGCTGGAGGAAGCCGCCCAGACGCTGGGGGCGCGGCCATGGCGCGCCTTCGTTCGGGTCACGCTACCGCTCAGCGCGCCGGGCATCATTCTGGGGTGCCTGGTCACTTTCGTGCAGGTGATGAGTTCGTTCGTCACCCCCACGCTGCTTGGCGGCGGGCGGGTCTATGTCATGGCGACGACGATCTATGAAGAGGCGCTGGAGACCCTGAACTGGCCGCTGGCCGCGACGATCTCGATCATCCTGATCCTGGTGTTCGGCCTGTGCGCTTTGTTCTACGAGCGAATTGGCGGACGTTGGCAACGATGAGGATCGCCGTCCGCCTGGTCATCGTGCTGCTGTACGCGTTCCTGCTGGCGCCGATCGGCATCGTCGGGCTGACTTCGTTCAGCAACGATGCCTACCTTGCGTTTCCGCCGGCACATTGGGGGCTGGGCGGTTACGCCGCATTGCTGCGCAATAGCGAATTCCGGGGCGGACTGGAGGTCAGCGTTCTGCTCGGCGCCGCCGTCACGCTGCTGACGCTGGCGCTGGGGACCGCCGCCGCATTTGCGATCGCCCGCTTTCGTTTTCCAGGCGGCGGCGCGCTGCTGGCTTTCTTCACCGCTCCGCTGCTGCTGCCTACCATCGTGCTGGGATTGGCGCTGCTGCTGGTGTTCGCCCGCATCGGGCTGCTGGCCAGTTTCACCGGTCTGACGATCGGCCACGCGGTGGTGGCGATCCCTTACGTGATCCGGCTCATGCTGACGGCGCTGAACGGCTTGCCGCCGAACCTGGAGGAAGCCGCGGCGACGCTAGGAGCGACGCCGTCGCGCATCTTCTGGCGCGTCACCCTGCCGCTGATGCGTCCCGCCTTGCTGGCCGCCGCCGCGCTCGCGTTCCTGGCGTCTTTCGATGAAGTTACTATCACGCTGTTTCTGGTCGGGCCGCGGCTTACGACCCTGCCGGTCGAGGTGTTCCGGTATGTGCAGAACCATGCCGATCCGCAGGTGTCGGCCCTGTCCGTGGTGCTGATCGTGCTGACGGTCGGGGTGATCGTGCTGATCGAGCGGAGCCTCGGGCTGATGCGGTCGGTTTCCCGGTCGTGAAAGCATGATCGCCTGAGGCACCCGTCAGAACGCGTAAATCCAGTTTCCGATTAATACCAGTCGGCGATAGCATCGACCCACAACCGTCACATCCGCGCGGATGGGTGCTTTCATCGGGAGCGGTCTGGTTCCTGTTCCCGGCGCGGCTGTTGCTGCAATGGCTGATCGATCTGCGGTTTCAGTCGGGGCAGATCTTCTGTTGCTGTTGTCCACAGAATTTTCGAGTCCACGGCGAAATATTGATGAATGACGACATTGCGCATCGCGCGCATCTGTGTCCACGGAAGCTCGGGATGTTGCTCGATGAAGCCGGGTGCCACGCGGTTGATGTGGCGCACGGCCTCACCGATGATTTCGATGTTCCGCACAAACTGCGTCCTGAACCTGTGGGTTCCTCTCGAATGCCTCAATGTTCGGTAGGGGCTGGACGTAGCCGGTCGCTCACGTGATGGCCTCGGCGATATGCCCTAAATAGTCTTCGACCCGTTCCGGATGCGGGCGTTTCATAGAGCCTTGGCCTGTTGCAGCACGTCGCTGCGAAACTTGCTGGGCAACGCTTTCGGCGTCACTACGGAGACCTCTACCCCGAGCAACTCTTCGGCCTCAACTTTGAAAGCCGCAAGTGCCATCAAGCCTGTCTTTTCCGCAGGCTCAACCAGTAGGTCGAGGTCGCTTTCATGCGGGCCATTGTAGCACAAGGCAACGGGCTCGGCATCCCGTTTCCCCGCGTGCTTTACCTTGTCGCTTGGCTTTAACCGGACGAAGCGTTGTCGTTTTTATCGTTTTCAGTGCGCGGCGGCAAGTTGCGTTTGTCCGAGCCCGGTGGACACTTCCACCATCCTCGCGCCGGCCGGTCCAGGCCCAGATTCTCGCGCAACGTGGCGCCGCGGTATTCCCGCTGAAACAACCCGCGCCGCTGCAATTCCGGTACCACGAAGCGGACGAAATCTTCGAACGTGCCGGGCGTGTGGGTGCCGCCGACCACATAGCCGTCGCAGGCGCGTTCGACGAACCACTGTTCCAGACGGTCGGCGATTTCGTTGGGTCCGCCGACGATCGCCTGGCCCGGCCGACCACGGCGCGTGACCTCCAGGAAGTCGCGCGGCGTCGGATGCGGCTTCACCCGCACGACGTGGTCGCGCATCGCCTGCATCCCGCTCATCCCTGCGAGTTCCTCGTCGCTGAACACCTCATCCATCGCCTTTTTGGCGAAATCGAAGTTCAGTGCCTCGGACAGCAGCGACAGCCCGTCCACTTCGCGGTAGCCATGCTCGATCACCGCCATCTTGTCCTCGGCTTCGGTTTTCGTTGCAGCGGCGACTGGGTAGGCGATGGTGTTCAGGGTGACGGAATCGGGATCGCGCCCGTGGCGGGCGATGGCATCTTTCATCGCGGCATATTCGCGCTTTGCGGATGTCAGGTCGTGAAATGCCACGAACACGGTTTCCGCCCAGCGCGCGGCGAACGCCTTGCCGCGCCCGGAGGAACCAGCCTGGATCAGCAACGGATGTCCCTGCGCGGAGCGCGGCACGGTGAAAGGTCCGCGCGAACGGAAGAAGCGACCCTGATAATCCAGCCGGTGGACCTTGTCGGGCTGCGCGAACAGCCCGGCGGATTTGTCCACCACCAGTGCATCATCCTCCCACGTGTCCCACTGGCCGAGCACCACCTCCATGAACTCATCGGCGCGATCGTAGCGGAGGTCGTGCTCCATATGGTGTTCGAGGCCCATATTGGCGGCCTCGCCATCGTTGACCGATGTAACGATGTTCCACGCGGCGCGCCCGCCGGTCATCAGATCGACGGTGGCGAACACGCGGGCAACGTGGAACGGCTCGTAGTAGGTGGTGGAGTAGGTCGAACCCAATCCCAGGCGTTCCGTCTTCGCGGCCATCGCCATCAGCACGGTGACCGGATCCATCTTCACGCAGCGGATGCCATTTTCCACCGTGTGGGCGTGGTCGCCGCCCAGCATGTCCGGCATCGCCAACCGGTCGTCGAAGAAGGCGAGCTGAAACTTGCCGGCTTCCAGGATGCGCCCGATGGTCTGGAAATAGTCGGCGGTCAGGAAGTCGGTGCGGGAATCCGGGTGGCGCCAGGAACTGGCCAGCGTGGTGCAGTTCTGTGCCTGCAGGAAGCCGACCAGGACCATCTGACGCATGGCGCGGGATTCCTTTGCTCGTCAGCGCGGAGCGATAGCGGGTCATACTCTGTCACGATACGGGACACCCGCGCTATCCGCCCAGCAGGCCACGGCGGACGCATGGCTGCCGCGGTTGACCTTTGGCGGGTAATGGCCCATATGGCGGCGGTTGGCGTCAGCACCCGTTCCGGTGCGTGAACGGGGCAGCGTGACAGGGCCATTATTGAGCCCAGCCTCGGTCTTCAATCGCAAACCCCTTTGGCAGCCCAGTTCACGCGGGTCGTCCCCCCGAGCCGCATGACGGCTCATTTTATGCCTGTACGAAAGACAAGTATCCCTTGACAACATTCTCCGACTTCGGCCTTGCCGCGCCGATCGAGCGCGCGCTGATTGCCGAACGCTACACCACGCCCACGCCGATTCAGGCGCAGGCGATCCCGCGCGTGCTGGCCGGGCATGACCTGCTCGGCATCGCGCAGACCGGCACCGGCAAGACAGCCGCCTTCGCGCTACCCATCCTGCACCGCCTATCCGCGGCACCGCGGGCGGCGGCGCCGCGAAGCTGCCGGGTGCTTGTGCTCAGCCCGACACGCGAACTCGCCAGCCAGATCGCCGACAGTTTTCGCGCATATGGCAGGTTTCTGCGGATTTCGGTCACCACGGTGTTTGGTGGCGTGCCGCTGGCCCGGCAGCAGCGCGAGTTGGCGCGCGGCGTCGATGTGCTGGTTGCCACACCTGGACGGCTGCTCGATCACATCAATCGGCGGGCTTTGAATCTGGGGCAGACCGAGACGCTGGTGCTGGATGAGGCGGATCAGATGCTGGATCTGGGTTTCATCCACGACCTGAAGCGGATTGCGGCGCTATTGCCCACGCGGCGGCAGACGCTGTTGTTTTCTGCCACCATGCCGGGCACGATCGCCGCGCTTGCCGAGCAGTTCCTGACCAATCCGATGAAAGTCGCGGCAACGCCGGTCGCCAGCACGGTCGAGCGCGTACAGCAGGGCGTGCTGTTCGTGCCGAGTGCCGGCAAGCCGTCGCTGCTGCAATCCGTGCTGCGGGATCCGGCGATTGCGCGCGGGCTGGTGTTCACCCGCACCAAGCATGGCGCCGACAAGGTCGTGCATCAATTGGCGGCCGGCGGGATTGAGGCCGCGGCAATCCACGGCAACAAATCGCAGAGCCAGCGGGAGCGCGCGTTGGATGCGTTCCGGCGCGGCCGATGCCGCATCCTGGTTGCGACCGATATCGCCGCTCGCGGTATCGACGTCGATGGTGTCACGCATGTGATCAATTACGAACTGCCGAACGTGCCTGAGTCGTATGTGCACCGCATCGGTCGCACCGCTCGGGCGGGGGCGGCGGGCATGGCGATTTCGTTCTGCAATAATGAAGAACGGGCGTTTCTGCGCGATATCGAGAAGCTGATCCGCGCCAAGGTCTCGGTAATGGCGGCGCCGGAAGGCTGCGTGATCGCCGCGGAACCCCCGGTCGCTGCGGTCCGTCACGGGGATGATGACGGTGTGGTACCGATCCGCCGGCAACGCAGGCGCCGGGTTGCGCGGCGCGGCCAGAGCGCCGGTTTCGGGAGCCGTCAGGCGGCGGCGTGAGACGGGGGGAGGGAGGTCGTTACCCTCCCCCCAACAAC
>DATIMO010000096.1:0-4179 GCA_035475215.1 Acetobacteraceae bacterium
AGTTCTTGAAGCTCCAGACCGGAAGCGTGCTGACGCAGAGTAGGGCGGTTCCCACCAGCACGAGGGCGCAGAATAACGGGTTCGCGGCTATCGTCGCCAGCCAGCCGATGTCGAGCGCGTGACCTTCCAATCCAATGAACAGAGGGAACAGCGCCAATCCGGCCCCGGCCGGCGCCGGGACACCAGTGAAGAAATTGTACGCATAGGCCGGGGCGGGAGCGCTTTCCAACGCGGCATTGAAGCGCGCCAGTCGCAGCGCCATGCAAACCGCGAACATCAGGCACGGGATGAATCCGACGCCACCCAGCCATTGCAGCGACCACAGATAGAGGATGAAGGCAGGCGCAACGCCGAAGCACAGGAAATCGGTCAGGCTGTCGAATTCGGCGCCGAAGCGGGACGTGGCTTTCAGCAATCGGGCGATGCGTCCGTCCAGGCCATCAATGCAGCCGGCGACCACGACCGCGACTGCGGCGGGTCCGAAATGCGCATCCAGGGCGAACCGCATTGCGGTCAGCCCGGCGCAGAGGCCGATCAGAGTCAGAATATTGGGGATCAGCCGGTTGAACGACGGTCCCTTGTAGCGCGGCCGGGCACGCGGGCGCAGTCGACGCAGGCGGCGGATCGGTGAGACCCGCGTATCGCGCCAGTCGCGTTGCGGGCCGCTCATGCGGACAGGTCCGCGATGACGGTTTCGCCACCAATCATGGTCTGGCCTTCGACCACGAGGGGGCGCACGCCTTCGGGAAGATACAGGTCGGTGCGGCTGCCGAACCGGATGATCCCGAATCGCGCACCGGCACGCACGGCGTCGCCCTCGCGCAGGTCGCACAGAATGCGCCGGGCGATCAGACCGGCAATCTGGACGACGGCGATCTCTCGCCCGTCGAGCAGGCGGATGGCGATTGCGTTGCGTTCGTTATCATCGCCGGCCTTGTCCAGGCTGGCGTTGATGAAGGCGCCGTGACGATAGGCGATGCGCGTCACGGTGCCGTCGGCCGGGATGCGGTTGACGTGCACATCCAGGACGGACAGGAAGATGCCGATCCGCCAGCGCGGTGCGGGGCCGAGGCCGAGTTCGACCGGCGGAGGGGCGGGCTGGACCGTTACGATCTTGCCATCGGCGGGGGCGAGCAGGACGGTTGAACGGCCGGGGGCGACGCGCTCGGGGTCCCGGAAGAAATACAGGCAGAACAGGGCGAACAGGCCGCCGAGCCAAGCGAGCCAATGGGCGAGAAATGCGCCGATCACCAGCGCCACCACACCGCCCAATATGAACGGCATGCCCGCCCGGTGCGGCGGGGCGAACACCAGTCGGAACATGTCAGCGGCCATCGCCGCGCTTATGGCGGGTGCATGGCGGGCGAACAAGTGCGGTGGCGTGGGGCGCCGCGGATAAAGAAAGTCTGGATGTTGAAATTCCTGGTGGGTTTCCGTGAGTGATCGGGGCCGTACTGCGCTACCCCGGACTATCGGCGGAGCGGCTGCATGATCTCCGAGCAGTGGCGGATGGCCGGCCCCTCGGGTCACGCCAGGGTCACGCCCGGGGGCATGCTTCGCAGGCCATAACTGCTACTTGTGCTTTTGCCGATTGGTATCAGCCGTCGCTTATGGCGGCTGCTTGGGGATGGTGAAGATCTGGCCGGGATAGATGTGGCTGGGATCGCGGATGGATTCGTGGTTGGCCTGGTAAATCAGCATGTAGCGCATGCCGGAGCCATAAGCCTGCCGCGCCAGGCGCCAGAGCGAATTCCCCGGCTGCACGACGACGTTGCCCTCGGCTAGGGAGGTGTCACGACTGAACGGCAGTTCGACGCGGGCGGTCACGTGACCGGCGCGGTTGAGCTGATCAAGACGCAGATGGTGCATGCCGGGGGTAACGGTCGCCTGGGCCAGTGACCAAGTGCCGTCGGGGCCGGCGCGTGCCTCGCCGATGGGGGCATTGTCCACATAAACGCGTACCGTGGCGCCCGGGGGTGCGGTGCCGCCGAGATGGACCTCGTTTGACGGGCCGTACTCGATTGCATCGAGCGCGAGTTTGCCCGGGGTTCTGCCTGGCGCTTGCAGAACGCGCGGCGGGGCGTTCGGGGTGGCGAGGACGGCCATGGCGGGCGCGGGTGATACGGACGACCCCGGCACGACCAGCAGCGCGGAAGCCCTGCCGGCCACCTTGGCGCCGCCGGGCATCTGTTCGGAGAGTGTAAGTTCGCGCGGGCCCGGCGGCAGCGGTGTGGTCGGGAGGAATACCCAACTTCCCTGTGCGTCGGCCTGGACCTGACCGATTACTTTGCCCTGGTCCTCGACAGAGACCTGGGCGTTCGGCGCGGCGCGTCCGGCAATGACGGTCCGACCGTCAGGGGCAATCCGGACGATGTCGAAGCTGGGCGGCGTGGGAGCTTCAGGGATCTTTGTTTGCGGTACTGGCGCGGGGGGCGGTCGGATCGCGGCAACGACCGGGGTGCCTGGCGCGGTTTGGGAGGGGAATGGGGGTCGTAGCCAGATAGCGGCGGCAGCGGCAGCCAGCACGCAAACCCCCGCTGCCGCTATCGGCACGGGGCGCAGCGTCGGCCGCCAGTGGAATGCCGCCGTCACGGTGATGTCACATGGTTCGGGCACGGCGTGACTCCAAGTCCCTTCATGGCGCGAGCAATTGTCCGATATCCGCGGCAAGGCGCGACATCAGGCTTGTCATGTCGCGCTGCACGGTGGCGAAGCGTGGCAGCCGCTCGATCCTTGCCTCGTCCATGTAGAGGCCGCGGGCAATCTCGATCTGCAAGGCGTGAACACCGCTGCGAGGGCGCCCGTAGTGGCGCGTGATGTAGCCGCCGGCATATGGGTCGTTGCGGCGGACCGAATAGCCGATGGCGGTGAGGACCTGCTCGATCAGGCGGGCGATACGTGGCGCGCAGGCGGTGCCGTGGGCATCGCCCAGCACGAAATCGGCGCCGCTGTGCCGGCCGCCGGGGGCCTGTGCCGGCATGGAATGGCAATCGAGCAGCAAGCAGCCGCCGAATACCGCCTGGGTGCCGCCGATCAGGGCGCTGAGGGTGTCGTGGTAAGGCTGCCAGCACTGCCGGATGCGCCGCTCGGCATCCGAGAAGCGGAGCTTGTTGCGATAGATGGTTTCGCCGGACGCGACGATGCGGGCGATGGTGCCGAGACCGGCGCCGACACGCGGGCTGGTGGTATTGACCCAGGACGGGAGCGGGTCGGCGAACATCGTGGGATCGAGTTCCCATGCTTCGCGGTTCGGGTCGCAGAAGGCACGCGGGAAGGTGGCGGCCAGCAGGGGCGCGCCATGGGCGGGGGCTTCGGCGAACAACTCGTCGACGAAACTGTCTTCGCTGCGGCGAAGCGTGAGCGGATCGAGGCGGGCGGCGGCGAGAAAATCCGATGAATAGGACATGCCGGAATGCGGAGAGGCGAAAACGACCGGGATGGTCTGGCGCACGGGGCGGCGGACGATCAGCGGCGGATCCGCCGACAAGATGGTCGTTTCGGGAATGGGCAGGTCCATTTGCCTATTGAACCTGCCGAATGGCCAGTTGTCACGCGGGCATTACGTGCCGATGGACTTGCCCGGTTCCGGGGTGACGCGTAAGAAGTCGCCTTCCTACGCCCGGGCGCATAGCTCAGCGGGAGAGCGCCTCCCTGACACGGAGGAGGTCCGTGGTTCGATCCCACGTGCGCCCACCATGGTTTCGGGGCGGTGCCAGTGCGAGGATACGCTGTCTGCTGCACCGCTGTTTCCGTGCGAAGGGTATCGTCGCCACAAGGTACGAAGCACGCGGAGCGTTTGCCTGCGTGGACGAGTTCCAGCGGCAACGAGAGACCGCAACGCGTTTGCGACGCCAACCGGCGTGCGACAGACTATGGCACATTCGATACGTATCGCGGCGTGGCATGGTTTGCCGGTAGCTGGCTGCTCGGGTTGTTTTGCGATCACGGCATCCCGGCGGTGGTTGCCGCCTCGGTCGCACTTCCGAACAGACGCTTGACAGCGGCTCGGCGACGCTGATACGCGTTGCCGGCAGTGGCGATGGAGTCCGCCCTTATACGCCCTCAGGGCTAATGACTCCTCCTGAGTCCATCCGGATTGCGGGAGGATATATGTCGGCCAAAGGCTCCCATCCAGCACGTTGTGCTGCGCTGTGCGGATGTGTCCGTCGCCGTTGTGGT
>DATIMO010000097.1:0-7265 GCA_035475215.1 Acetobacteraceae bacterium
GCAAGCGAGTACAGCCAATGCTACACTGCTACCGCATATTTCGCTTGCCGCGCGAGAGAGGCCATCGCTGCTGATCGTGCCGCTGCGCAGCGAGACGCTCCAGGAGCGCCGCGCCGCGCAAGACCTGATCGAGCAGGTGGCCGCGGCGTTGTGCCGCATGCGGGTGGCGTCCGTAAGCCTTGCCGATCCGATGCTCAGCGCCCTCGGTGCTTTCAGGATTGGTGCGGGCCGTGCTGGCACGCAGTATTGCCTGCAAGGGCGTTTGGCGCAGCGCGATGAACATATGCGGGCGACCTTCTGGCTGGTGGATGCCAGCACCGGCCGTCATGTCTGGGGCGACAGTTATGACGGCACTGCGGATAGTTTGTTCGATCTTCAGCAACGAGTCGTCGAAGGTGTTCTGTGCGGCGTCGTGCCAGGCATCGCGACAGCCGAGATTCAGCGTGTCCACGATAAGCATCCGGACTCGCTCTCCGCAAGGGAACTGGCGTTGCGGTGGCTGCCGCTGGCGCTGAGAACGGATACGGTCAGTGCACGGAAGGCGTTTGCGCTGATGGGCCGGGCGATGGAGATCGATCCGGATGATGCGTTGCCGGTGGCAATGGCGGCTTACTGCCAGGCGCGGCTGTTCGCCAGTGATTGCACCGCGTCAGCACGGGATCTGGCGCTCCGCCTCGCCGAGCGCGCGGGTGGTCTGGATTTCGGCGATCCGGTTGTGACGACGGCGCGTTCGGCGGTCGCGGCGTTGACGTTTCAAAGCCATGATGCCGAGTCGCTGGCGACCCGCGCGATGGCCATGGACCCGACCTCCGGATGGGCATGGGAGCGGCGCGGATTTGCGCGCCTTCTTTGTGATGAAGACACCGATCTGGCGATCGCGGATTTCCGGCGGGCTGTGCAGCTTTATGGACCTTCAATGCCGCTGGATAACTGCTTCAATGGGATCGCACACGCGCATCGGAAAGCGGGTCGTCCCGCGGTTGCGGTGTACTGGTGGCATCGGGCGCTTGCAGAGAATCCGCGCACGACATTCATGCACAGGCTCCTGGTGTGCTATGCGTATCGGCTGGGCGATCAATCCGCGGGGCGGCGGTGGGCTGGCGACCTGCGTCGTGCCGATCCGGAGTTGACAGTTTCATCCATGGCGGATTCCGGCCTTGTGACCTTTCCCGAGTGCCTCGACTTTCTTGCGCAGGCGGGGGTGCCGGTCTGATACGGCCTAGAAAATCCCCTCCAGCCAGCCGCGTGGCTTGGGCTGGATGATCGGCGTCTCGCCGGCCTCGGGGCTTTGGCCCAGGGCGGCGTTCTGGCGCAGCCGCTGCGATTCCCGGGTCGGATCGACGACGATGCCGGGGGCGGGGTTGGAGCGCCAGAACATCAGCCGATCGGCGAAGCTGTTTCCGGTGCGGTCGCGCGCGGCGTCCTGGGCGACCTCGGAGCGGACATTGCCCGAGGCCGGGGGACCGGCCTGGGCGACCAGGGCGGACTGCCCGGGGCTCATGCCGGCGGTCGCTCCGCCGAGTACGGTTTGCGGGATCAGTGCGGCCTGCGCCTGTTCGCGGTCCGGCAGATCCTGCGGCCGTGGCGCACCTGGCTGCGGGGGGCGGATCGCGAAGTCGGGCGGTACTGTGAGTGGGGCCTGGGTGGTGACCGAGAACTCATCCGGCGCATCGCGGGTGAGGCCGAAGGTGCGGGACAGGCCGGAGGTGCTGCAACCGGCAAGCAGCAGCGCGGCGCCACCGAGTGCGAGCGGTGCGGCGAGTCGTGGGCGGTGGGGAAAAGCGGGTCGCGACATGGTTCGTTTCCTAGCGCGGTATCGGCGGGATTCGCAAGATGGTCGCCGCAGGGCGGGGACCCGCCAAAGGCGCGACGGCGATGGCGATCCGGGGTATGAGCTGGGTCCAGGCTGTAAATTCGCCGGAGCTTGAGCGATGCCGGATGGTACCGTTCTGAGGTTCACTGATCCGTACGAGTATCAGGCGGCCGTTCGGGCAGCGGAACTGAACGTCTTTGTTACGTCCCCTGGAGACTATCGGGCGGAACTGACGCGGATAGATCTGCATCGCCTCTGGATGCAACGCAGCCGGTTCACGCTGCCACAGATCGCCCACTCCGCGGTGACGACAGATCGCAACGTCATCTTCTTCCTGGCCAATGTTCACCAGAAACCAATGTACCACAGCGGCAGGGAGCTGATTGCCGGGGATATCATATTCAACTCGTCAGGTGCCGAGCACTACCATCGTGGCTTGGCGGGCTGCCACTGGGGAGCGATGTCGCTGGCGCCGGACGATCTCGCCGCGGCCGGGCGGGACCTGGCCGGGTACGATCTGGCCGCGCCGGCTGTCACGCGTCTGATCCGGCCGCCGCCGCATCTGATGTTACGGTTGTTGCATCTGCTCGAGGCGGCTGGCCACCTCGCCGCGACCGTTCCCGATGTCCTCGCGCACCCGGAAGTCGCCAGGGCGATGGAGCAGGAGTTGGTGCGCGTGATGATCGGATGTCTGACGAGTGGCATGACGATCGGGTCGGATGGTGCTCGCCAGCGCGCGCCGGTCATGCGCTGGTTCGAGCGGGTGCTGGAGGCGCATGCCGACCGGCCGCTATATGTTACGGAGGTCTGTGCGGCGATCGGTGTGTCGGAACGGACGCTCCGTCTGCACTGCCTGGAGCATCTGGGGATGGGTCCGCATCGCTATCTGTGGTTGCGACGGATGAATTTTGCCCGGCGAGCACTGGCTCGGGCTGATCCGGTGGCGACGACGGTGACGGTTGTCGCCACCGATCACGGTTTTGGGGAACTCGGACGGTTCGCGGTGGCGTATCGCAAGCTGTTCGGCGAGTCGCCTTCGGTGACGCTGCGTCGTGCACCGGATCAGCGACCGATCGTTCGATAAACCCGGTTGCCGATATTGCCATAGGCGCCGGCCGGCGGTCGCTCCAGGCTTGTCTCTTTCAGAGGTCATACTCTGGATCTGATGTCCAGGCATAACAATGGCGGCGGCCAATGCCGGCAAGCGGTTACAGCATTTTCACCGATGTCACCAGCTATCAGGCGAAGTTGCGGCACATGCTCGACGTGCTGGTTCTGCGGTCGGGTGGATTCCATGCCCGCCTGAACTGGGTGGAACTCCCCAGCCTGCGCCTGCTCCGCGCGGAGGAGCAACAGCCGCGCCTTGCCTATGTCTCGCTACCACGGCGGGGGATATTCATAACGTTTCCTACAACCCGTGACTCGCTGCTGATCTACAACGGCACCGAAGTGCGCTTCGGTGACATCGTGTTGCACAGCCGAGGTGAGGACTTTCATCAGCGGACGATCGCAGCAACCCATTGGGGGTGTATTTCGGTCTCGCCAGTGGCGCTGACGGCCTTCAGCAAGGCGATTGCCGGACAGAGGCTCAGCCTGCCGGTCACCAGCCGCATCCTGCGGCCGCTTCGAGCGGATCGGATGCGGCTGATGCGCGAGCACGCCCGGGTTGGCCGCATCGCCGAGAAGACGCTTCATCACATCGCGCATCCGGAAGTGGCTCGCGCCTTGGAGCAGGATCTGGTTTGCGCACTGGTGAACTGCCTGATGACCGGCGAGCCGCCGGAAGATTCGTCCGACCGGCGTCGGGAGGCCGGAATCCTGTCAAAGCTCGAGGCGGTGCTGGTGTCCGATTCCGGCCGCGTCTTGAAAGTTTCCGAAATCTGCAACGTCATCGGTGTGTCACATAGAACCCTGACGATCTGCTGCTTCCATTTTCTCGGGATGGGGCCTGGCCGGTACTTGCGCCTGCGCCGGGTGAAACGGAAGACGCTGCCGCTGCCGGAATGCGAATTGCCGGTTTTGCCATAGCCGCCGATTTATCGAACGCCGATGCTATCGGCAGCGGTGGGGGAGGGCAGGGCACGTTGTACTACCATGGCCAAGCGTATCCGTTCATTGTCGCTGGCCTGGGTGTCGGCGGCATAGGTGCTTCGACCGTCAGCGCGTCGGGCGAGGTGTACAAGCTCAATAGCACGGCGCAGTTCCCAGGAGCCTACGCCCAAGCGCGTTATGGATTTGTTGTCGGCAACACGAGCGGAAGCGGTCTTTGGTTGCAGAACGAGTCAGGCGTGATTATGCACTTGAAGGCGAAGCGTGAGGGGCTCATGCTGAGTCTCGGCGGTGATGCCGTTGTCATCAAGATGCATTGACGCTTGTGGTAGTTTCAGGTACGGGTCTGGTGTGAGATGCAATCGGACACTGTGACACAGCGCGATATGGCCCGGATCGATGGCGGCACCTTCCGCATGGGATCGGACCGGCATTACCCGGAGGAAGCACCGGTTCATCAGGTGACGGTCTCGGCATTTTTGATCGACCGCACGCCGGTGACGAACCGCCAGTTTCGCCAGTTTGTCGAGGCGACCGGGTATCTTACGGTCGCCGAGCTTGCGCCGGACCCGAAGGATTATCCAGGCGCATTGCCGCACATGCTGAAGCCGGGGTCGCTTGTATTCGCGCCGCCGCGGCACCCGGTCGATCTTCGCGATTGGTCGCAATGGTGGAAGTTCGAATTCGGCGCAAACTGGCGCCGACCTTATGGGCGAGGCCACTCGAATCATGGTCTCGACGATCATCCCGTGGTGCATATCGCGTATAAGGACGCCGAGGCGTATGCCGCGTGGGCGGGCAAAAATCTGCCGACGGAAGCCGAGTGGGAGTACGCAGCGCGCGGCGGCCTCGACGGGGCCGAGTTTGCCTGGGGTGAGGAACTGACGCCGGGCGGACGTCACATGGCGAATACCTGGCAGGGCCGGTTCCCGCAGGAGAACCTGGCTGTCGACGGCTACAGGCGGACGTCGCCGGTACAAGCGTTTCCATCGAACGGTTACGGCCTGTTTGACATGATTGGCAACGTGTGGGAATGGACGTCGGACTGGTTTTCAGTCCGGCACAGTGCGGATGCGCCCAAGGCTTGCTGCATTCCGGAGAACCCCCGTGGTGGGCGCGAGGCTGACAGTTACGATCGGTGCGACGGGTCGACGCGAATTCCGCGCAAGGTGGTGAAGGGTGGCTCGCATCTGTGTGCGCCGAATTACTGCCGCCGCTACCGCCCGGCGGCCCGTCATGCGCAACCGGTCGACTCGGGCATGAGTCATGTAGGATTCCGATGCGTCGTCAGACTCTAGCCGGCGGGAGCAGCGCGGTGGCCGATGCCGAAGCGCAGCAACTGGGATTGTTGGCCAAGCTGGTCATGGTTCTGGCCATTCTGCTGATCGTAGCCGGCGTGCTGTGGCACGGCGTTACGGTGGGGACGTTCCAGCGCATCTGGCACGATCTGATTGACCGACCAGACGGGCCGATGCGGTTCCGCTTCATTTTGCAACCGTCGATGGCTGTGATTGCGGCGATCCACGATGGATTGAAGGACGTGCGGACCGGCCGGTCTCCATATTTCTGGACGGTGCTGCTGAGGTCGCAGGAGCGTATCGGGCGGTTGCGGGAGGGATTGAATGCGACCGCCCGGATCATCCTGCTTGGGCTGGTGATGGATGTGATCTATCAGGTGCTGGTGCTGAAGACGTTCTATCCGGTCGAGGCGCTGATCGTCGCATTGCTGCTTGCGTTTGTACCGTATCTTGTTCTGCGTGGACTGGTGGTGCGGGTGTGGGCATGAACAGTCAGCAACAGGCATCGGGAGCATGGTAGATACACGTGTGGCGTCAAGTGCGGACCGGTTCGAAGTCAGGGTGACGGCAGACAGTCATTTTGGCTGGATACGCACGCGGCTCAGTCTTGAACGCACGATGATGTCGTGGGTGCGAACGGCGGTATCGCTGATCGGCTTCGGCTTCGCGATCGTGCAATTCTTCGAACGCATGCAACAGATGCCGGGGGTGCGGGCGGCTTATACGCCAAACGCGCCACAGTATCTGGGGCTTTCGCTGATCGCATGCGGCATCCTGGCGCTTGTGATTTCGATCTGGCAGTACTGGTGGACGGTTCGTTACCTGTGGGGCGGATCGTTTGCCTCGATCGCCGGAATGACGCAGGAGGGGATGCAGTCGCCGGTACTCGCGATTGCCGCGCTTTTGATCTGCATCGGCTTGTTCGCCTTCTTTGCCGTGCTGCTGCGGCTTTTCTAGCCGCGGGGCCGGATGACGACAGCTTTCGGACGTATCGACCTAATCGGAGGAAATTGTGATGGCTAAAGCAGGCAGGCCGAACATCCTTATTCTGTGGGGCGACGACGTCGGCTGGTGGAACATCAGCTACAACAGTCGGGGCCAGATGGGGTACAGAACCCCGAACATCGACCGTATCGGCAATGAAGGGGCAGCCTTCACCGACTATTACGGGCAACAAAGCTGCACCGCCGGACGTGCCGCGTTCATTACCGGCCAGAACCCGATTCGCACCGGCCTGACCAAGGTGGGAATGCCGGGAGCCGATGTCGGTATCCGGGGGGAAGACCCGACGATCGCGGAATTGCTGAAGCCGCTGGGTTATGCCACCGGGCAATTCGGCAAGAATCATCTGGGAGACAAGGACGACTATTTACCGACCAAGCATGGTTTCGACGAATTCTTTGGCAACCTTTATCACCTCAATGCCGAAGAAGAGCCGGAGGACCCGGATTATCCGAAAGACCCGGCATTCAAGCAGCGATTCGGGCCCAGGGGCGTGCTGCATTGCTGGGCTGATGGCAAGGGCGGACAGAGGATCGAGGACACGGGTGCGCTGACCAAGAAGCGCATGGAAACGATCGATGAGGAGACGACCGCACACGCGCTGGACTTCATCGACAGATGCAACAAGTCTGGGCAGCCATTTTTCGTCTGGTACAATACGACCGCGATGCATTTTCGCACCCACTGCGCCGAGAAGCATAAGGGCAAGAGCGGCGGCCAGGGGGACTACAACGATGTCATGGTGGCGCATGACGAGAACATCGGCAGGATGCTGGCCAAGCTCGACGAGCTGGGCATCGCCGGCGACACCATCGTGATGTACTCGACGGATAACGGGCCGCACTACAACAGTTGGCCGGATGCCGGAATCACGCCATTCCGCAGCGAGAAGAACACCAACTGGGAGGGTGGTTGGCGGGTGCCTGCCTTCGTGCGTTGGCCGGGCGTGATCAAACCGGGCTCGGTGTTCAACGACATCGTGACCCACCAGGACTGGCTGCCGACGTTCCTTGCGGCGGCGGGGGAACCGGACATCAGCAAGAAGCTTCTTGAAGGCCACACGGTCGGCGACAAGACGTGCAAAGTGCATATCGATGGATACA
>DATIMO010000098.1:0-3494 GCA_035475215.1 Acetobacteraceae bacterium
AGGCGGAATAGCCTGCCCTCGGGCTCGACCCGCGGGTCAGAAAGCGTGAATCGCGCTCTCAAAGTTAAAGCGTGATGATCTGGGCGGCGGAACCAATTGCGGAAAGGAAAGTGGCGATGCCGGCCACCTCCACTCCCGGAAGCAGCAGCGCCGGATCCAGCCCCTCGGTTCGCAACCCAGCCTCACAGGCGATCAGCCGGACGCGAAGCTGACGCGCTGCATCCCGCAGCTCCGTCAAACCGGCAACACCCGCCGCCTGAGCGCGCGCGTCGCGATCCGCATCAGCAAGGCCGCTCCAGTCGTCCAGCACTGCATGGCAACCGGCATTGGTTGCGAACAATACCACGCGGCGCCCGAGCGCAGCGGCGCCGGCGGCTACAACGAAGGCGTAATGCGCGCGCTCGTGCGTGCCCGAGATCAGCAGGATGCCGAGCGGCTCAGGCGGCACAGGCCGGTGCTGCCGATACGCGGTGATGTGACAGGTCCGTGATCGTGGCGGCCGGGCCACACAGCGCGCAATTCGGATCCTGCCGCAGTCGCACACTGCGAAACCGCGTGGCCAGGGCGTCCCAGATCAGCAGCCGACCAGACAGCGACTCGCCGATCCCGAGAATTTCCTTCAAGGCTTCGGTGGCCTGCAGCGTGCCCATCACGCCGGTCACGGCGCCGAGAACGCCGGCTTCGCTGCACGTCGGCACGACACCTTCCGGCGGTGCTTCCGGGAACAGGCACCGGTAACATGGACCGCCGGCATGCGCGTGCGGCTTGAACACGGATAACTGACCTTCGAAGCGGAGCACCGCCGCGGAAACCAATGTTCGCCGGCCGAGCACGCAGGCATCGGCGACGAGAAAGCGTGTGGCAAAATTGTCCGTGCCGTCGCAGACCAGGTTGTACTCGGCGATGATCGCGGCGGCGTTATCGGCGGCGAGTCGCATGCGGTGCGTTTCGATCCGCACGTCAGGGTTGATGGCCCGTGCGGCTTGCGCGGCAGATTCAGTTTTGGGTGCACCGATTCGCGCCGTGCTGTGCGCAATCTGCCGCTGCAGATTGGAGATTTCCACATGATCGTCATCGATGATGCCGATAGTTCCGACGCCTGCGGCCGCGAGGTACAGCAGCACCGGGCTGCCGAGTCCCCCCGCACCCACCACCAGCACCCGCGCGGATTTCAGCCTCGCCTGGCCGGTCCCGCCCACTTCGGGCAACAGGATATGGCGCGAGTAGCGGCGAATTTCATCTTCGCTGAAATCGAGGTCCATGGCTCAACATAGGCGGTCGAGGGTGCGGGTGCGAGTCGCTGCTTTTGATCTACGTGGAAACCGTGCCGGTGCCGCTCGCAAAAAAGTGGCGGCACCCAGAGGTGCCGCCAAGTTTAGGGAGGAAACGTCGAACGCAGCGATCTGGCGAAGCCCTACCGCTGCATTGCGGCATATGGAGTCTGGTGCCGATTCTGCAAGACCTATTTGCTCTGCACGTTCGGCGGCGGCTTCACGATTGGCATCGTCCCTGTCTGGGGCGGCACCTTGTTCATCCCTGGGTCCACCGGCGGTGGGTGAATCGTGCCATTCGACTCAGACAGGCGCTGGGCCAGAGACTGATCTGAATTGCGCTTGCCTTGCTGCGCCGATTGGTCGGATTTTGGCGCTTCCGGCGCGATCGAAAATGGCGGCGCCGGAGCCTGGTTAGGCGCGGCTTGCTGTGCAGCCAACACGCATCCGGGCGCTGCCACGGCCAGGGCCGCCGCCACGGCAAATTGCTTCAACATCGCTGCTCCTCCGGTTGCGGTAAAACACTCGGACGAAAACGCCCAGCAGACCGGAGCGGTTGCCTATTGCCGCGTCTGCGCTGCGCCAGGAATGTGGCACACCGCTCGCTCCACATCTTCGAAGAAGGCGGCAATGGCATCGGACAGGGCCTGCGCCAGGTCGTCGGCGCCGCTGTCACGCTGAATGCTGTCAGCGGCGTGCAGAGCCAGCACCTTGCGTGTGGCGAGCCACCGCGATGGATCGTCATCCCGCACCGCCATGTGCGAGACCAGATGGCCGAGTACGGTTTCGAGAGCCAGAAGTCGCGCGGATATCTCCTGCAAGTCTGGAGACATTCTTTTCTCCTTCCTGTCAGCAGCGGGACAAGATGACGCTTTGTGTGCGTCACACCAGTTTCCGTCCAATGACGGATCGGTGATGTTACTCAGCGCAGCAGTGATGCAAGCAATGCATCAAGTCGCATGCGCCCCGCCGGCGTGGCGCGCAACCGATCCGCGCAGCGCACCATGTAACCTTCGGTGATCGCCTGATCCAGGATCTCCGCATCGATCGCATCCTGCAGCGACGCGCCGGTACGCGCGACGAAGCGTTCGACGGAAACTCCTTCGCTGAGCCGCAGCCCCATCAGCAACATTTCGCGGGCGCGCTCGGCCGTCGTAAGCGCGATTTCATGCGTGGTTCCGTGACCCAGGCGTTCGACGCGGTCGGCCCAGGGTTCCGGCGCGCGATGACGCCTGGTGGCCAGCAAGCTGCCATCGAGCGTGATCCGGCCATGCGCGCCGGGACCAATGCCGACATAATCGCCGTAGCGCCAATAGGCCAGATTGTGCCGGCTTTCCGAGCCCTTGATGGCGTAGTTGGAAACTTCGTAATCGAGCAGGCCGAACCGCGCCGCCTGCTGCGTGGTCGCGTCATACAGGTCGGCCCCGGCATCCGCATCGGGAAGCACGATTTCACCGCGACGATGCAGCGCCTCAAACGCGGTGCCCGGCTCGATCGTGAGCTGATACAAGGACAAATGATCGGCGGCGAGTGTCAGCGCCTGATGCAGTTCGGCGCTCCACGCAGAAACGGTCTGCCCGGGCCGGGCATAGATCAGATCGAACGATATGCGCGGAAACAATTGCCGCGCGATCTCCAGCGCGTTGATCGCCTGCGCGGCGGAATGCTGTCGCCCGAGCATGCGCAGCGCGTCCGGGTCCAGGCTCTGCACCCCGAGCGAGATACGATTCACGCCGGCCGACCGGAATCCGGCAAGTCGTTCAATCTCCACACTGGTCGGATTGGCCTCCAGCGTGATTTCGATGTCATCGGCCGGATCGAACAGGCGCGCGGCATCCTCGATCAACGCCGCCACGGTTGCCGGGTCCATGAGGCTCGGGGTGCCGCCGCCGAAAAAGATCGAACTCAGCCGCCGGCGTCCCAGACGGGCTGCTTCCCAGGCCAGTTCGCTGCGCAGCGTGCCGGCAAACCGCTGCTGGGGGATGCGTTCGCGCACATGGCTGTTGAAGTCGCAATAGGGGCACTTGGCCAGACAGAACGGCCAGTGGATATAGAGGGCGAGTTCATCCATTTGCGGGAGATAATCATTCATGGCGCTACCTGACAGCCCAGGAGGATCGGTCGAACGCGTGCGGGCGGCGCTGCTTGCTGCCGCGCATCCTGACACCATCACCACATTTCCGGCGGGAACCCGCACGGCCGCCGATGCCGCCGCCGCGGTCG
>DATIMO010000099.1:0-3624 GCA_035475215.1 Acetobacteraceae bacterium
GCATCAGGCTTTCGCCGACCAGGAAGCAAAAGCATCCTGCCGCAGCGAGCCGCTGCAGGTCGGCGTTGTTGCGAATGCCACTTTCCGAGATCAGGTAGCGGTCCGCCGGCACCAGCGGAGCCAGCGTTTCGGTAACGGCCAGATCCGTGCGCAACGTCTTCAGGTCGCGGTTGTTGATGCCGATCAGTTGCGTCTGCAACCCAAGCGCCCGGTCCAGCTCCCGCTGGTCATGAACCTCGGCCAGAACGTCAAGGTCGATCGACCGCGCGACGGTTTCCAATTCGCGCGCCTGTTCGTCCGACAGGGCTGCCATGATCAGCAGGATGCAGTCGGCGCCCATTGCCCGGCTTTCGTACACCTGCCATGGGTCGAGGATGAAATCCTTGCGCAGCACCGGCAATGTCACGGCGTTGCGCGCGGCGATCAGGTCACCGGCGCTGCCCTGAAAATCCGGCCCGTTCGTCAGTACCGAGCAGCACGTCGCGCCACCATCCTGATACGCCCGGGCCAGTGCAGCCGGATCGAAATCGGCGCGGATCACCCCGCCGGACGGAGATGCCTTCTTGATTTCTGCGATCAGGGCGAAGCGACCCTCGCCAGTAGCATGCTTCAGCACGAGACCGAAACCGCGTGGCGGGTCCTGCGCGCCAATCGCCTGGCGCAGCTTGTCAGTGCTTGCAGCCGCCTTGCGCCGATCCACCTCTGCCTGGGTTTCGCCGCAGATCCGGGAAAGTACGTCCGGCCCCAATCGCCCGTCGGTTCCCCCAGTCATGTCGTCGGCCATCGGTTCTCCTTGCCCCAAACCTCGCGGTCAGCGTGCAGGTGGGGCTTCGTTGGTCTCACGCCGCAGACGCTCGAGCGCGCCCAGCGCTCGCCCCGACGACAATGCCTCGTCCGCCAATTCGACGCCCTGGCGAAGTTCGGTTGCCCGGCCCGCAACGATCAGCGCAGCCGCCGCGTTCAGCCTCACCGTGTCACAATAGGCGCTACGTCCGCCCTCCAACAACGCCAACAACGCGGCGCCGTTCTGCCCCGCATCGCCGCCGCGGATCGCCTCGATCGAGGCTCGTGCCAATCCCGCATCTTCCGGCGCCACGATAAAACTGCTGATGCTGCCGTCCCGTAACGCCATGACCTGACTCTCGCCCGCCACAGTCAATTCGTCGAGACCCTGTCCGTGCACAATCCAGGCGGCCTCACTGCCCAGCCGGGCCAGCGTCTCCGCCATCGGACGCGCCCACTCGGGGGCGAACACGCCAATCAGTTGCCTGCGAACCCCGGCCGGATTGGACAGCGGCCCCAATAGATTAAAGATGGTCCGCGTTCCCAATTCCACCCGCGGGCCGGCCGCATGTCGCATCGACGGATGATGACGCGGCGCGAACAGGAACGCACATCCAACTCTGCGCAGGATAGCTGGCAACCGGTCCAGCGGCACATCGACATTGACCCCGAGCGCGGTCAGGACGTCCGCGCCGCCGGTGCGCGATGACAGTGCCCGGTTGCCGTGTTTGGCGACCGGAACACCGCAGCCGGCAAGTACGAATGTCACCGCGGTCGAGACGTTCAGGGTGCCGGCATTGTCGCCGCCGGTGCCGCAGACGTCGATCGCGCCTTCCGGCGCGTCCACCCTGGCCATGCGAGCACGCAGCGCGCGCACCGCGCCGGTCAGTTCGGGCACGCTTTCGCCGCGCACGCGCATCGCCATCAGCAAGCCGCCGATCTGCGCCGGCGTCGCTTCGCCGGACATGATGATGTCGAACGCCTGCTCCGCTTCGGACTCGGACAACGTGGTCCCGGCGGCGAGCCGGGCGAGCACGGGTTTCAGATTGTTCGACATGGAATTCAGGCGGCGCGCGCCGATACACCCTCGGTCCGCCCGTTATCGCCGCGGATAATGGCGAGGAAATTGGCCAGCAGCTCGTGCCCGGCCTCGCTGGCGATGCTTTCCGGGTGGAACTGCACGCCGAAGATCTGCAGCGCGCGATGCCGCAGCGCCATGACCAAGCCGTCCTCGGTCCAGGCGGTCGGGATCAGCACATCCGGCAGGCTCACGCGATCGACGATCAGGCTGTGGTAGCGGGTTGCCGAAAACGGCGACGGGATGCC
Source organism: Acetobacteraceae bacterium (assembly GCA_035475215.1). Taxonomy (GTDB): domain Bacteria; phylum Pseudomonadota; class Alphaproteobacteria; order Acetobacterales; family Acetobacteraceae; genus DATDIC01. The sequence continues at coordinate 2,110 of DATIMO010000099.1, forward strand.
GGCCAGGATATCGGTTCCGTCGTGAAATATCCGGCTAAGCTTGCCGTGCATCGGCGCCGGCGCGCGGACCACCGTGCCACCGAATGCCTGCGCCACCGCCTGGTGCCCGAGGCAGACCCCCAGGATCGGCACCTTGCCCGCCGCCGCAGCGATCAACTCAACGCAAATGCCGGCATCGTCCGGGGTGCACGGACCGGGCGACAGCACGATCGCTTCGGGCTCGCGCGCCAGGACCGCGTCCACCGATATCGCGTCGTTGCGCCAGACCTCGCACCGCGCGCCGACGTCACCCAGGTAATGCACCAGGTTGAAGGTGAAGCTGTCGTAGTTGTCGATCATCAGGATCATGGTGGTGATCCTTCGCGCCGGATGGGCTGGGCGTCAATTCCCTGTGGCGCCGTTTCGGTTGAGCGGGGGAGCAGAGGAGAAGGGTTCACACGAAGGGCACTGACGATTTCTTGGAGGACCACGAAGGGGAAGCCGGCGCTTCCCCCGTGGCGGCCCTCTATCCGAACAGCTTCATCGCATCGCCCAACGTGTTGTAGACGCCCCACAGCAGCGGAATCCCCACCAGGGCCCAGAAGAAGATCAGTTTCGCGCTCATGTGCTTGCTCTCCCCTCAGGCGCCGACGGCCTGCATCGCAAGATGGTGCCGCTCATGCACCGGGCGCATCAGCAGGTTGCAGATCAGTCCGATCAGCAAAAGGCCGGCCATGATGTACATCGTTTCGGTATACGCATCCGCCTTCGCGGCACCGTGATCGATCAGATACTGGCGCATGTAGTTGACGATCACCGGCCCGAAGACACCCGCGGCCGACCACGCCGTCAGCAGGCGTCCGTGGATGGCGCCGACATACTGTACTCCGAAAACGTCCTTCAGATACGCCGGAATTGTCGAAAATCCACCGCCATACATGCTGATGATGATCAGGAAACAGATCACGAACAGCGCCACACTGCCGATGTGACCGGCGGTCGGCACCAGTCCGTACAGCAGCATTCCCAAAAGAAAGAACACGCAATAGGTATTCTTGCGCCCGATATAATCGGAAGTTGAGGCCCAGATGAAACGACCGCCCATGTTGAAGATGCTCAGCAGCCCGACGAAGCCCGCTGCGGCGACTGCCGTGACCTTCCCGGGGAACATTTCCTGCGCCATGGCCGAGGCCTGCCCCAGAACGCCGATGCCGGCGGTGACGTTCAGGCACAGCACCCACCACAGCAGCCAGAACTGCGGCGTCCGCCACGCTGTCTCGACATGCACGTTCTCGGTCGTGATCAGCCCAGCCGATTGGGTCGGCGCCACGTAGCCCGCCGGATGCCAACCCGGGGGCGGGACGCGCACGATTATCGCACCAATCGACATGAAGCAGAAATAGATCAGCCCCATCACCACGAAGGTCTCGGCCACGCCAACATGCGCGGGGCCGGAGAACGCCCGCATCAACAACACCGATAAGGGTGCGGCGATCATAGCGCCGCCGCCAAAGCCCATGATCGCCATCCCGGTCG
>DATIMO010000100.1:0-2412 GCA_035475215.1 Acetobacteraceae bacterium
GAGATCGTTGATCGTGCCGGCTATAGCGCCGCCTTCTTGGCACTCGGCGCTGCCGCCGCCATTGCTGTAACCGTCTTCGCCCTGGCGATGCCCGAGACGGCGCCCGGACATACGGTGGACAAGGGCCGGAGCGCGAGCGACGCGAACGATGCCATAGCCGATAGGTCAGCGTCCGTTTGACCGGGGTGTTCTGTCGAGCCTGGACCGCAACGTGCCGGCGGTGACCCATCAGCGTGGATATGCCTTGGCTGAGGCGATAAGCGGCAGCACCATAAGTCAATCCGCAATCACATCCCGCCCCAAACCTCCTGCGCGACCTCCACGCACAGGCGCAGCTTGGCCCACTGCTGCTCTTCGCTCAGCAGATTACCTTCTTCGGTGGACGCGAAGCCGCATTGCGGGCTGAGCGCCAACTGCTCCAGCGGCAGGTATTTGCTCGCGGAATCGATCCGTCGCTTCAACTCGTCCTTGCTTTCCAACGTGCCCGTCTTGCTGGTGACCAGCCCCAGTACCACAACCTTGTTCCCGCGCGGCACGAAGCGCAGCGGTTCGAATCCGCCGGCACGATCGGTGTCGTATTCCATGAAATACGCGTCGGCATTGATCTTGTTGAACAGCACCTCGGCCACCGGTTCGTAGCCGCCAGACGCCACCCAGGTGGACCGGAAATTGCCGCGACACAGATGCATGCTGAGGGTCATGTCATCCGGCCGACCCTCGATCGCGCGATTGATCAGGTCGGCGTAAATATCCAGCAAACCCTCCACATGCTCGCCGCGCGCCTTCAGTCCGGCGATTTGCTCGGGGTCGCACAGATAGGCGATGTACACCTCATCAAGCTGAAGGTACCGACACCCTGCGCCGGCAAAGGCCTGAACCGCGCTGTGATAGGCCTCGCCGAGGTCGGCGAAGAAGCCATCCAGCTCGGGATACACCCGGCTGTCTATCGCACCGCGCCCGCCCCGGAAATGCACCACCGACGGGGACGGAATGGTCTGTTTCGGCATGGCCGAATGCACATGGCTCGCCAGGAACCGGAAATGATCCACCATGACCGGGTGATTGTAGCGAATCGGCCCGTTGACACGCAGTGCGTGCGAAAGTGTCGCGCCCTTGAACTGGATCTTCTGCTCCGGTTCATAGATTTCTACGCCATCGAGCCCGGCGACGAAATCGTAGTGCCAGTAAGCCCTGCGATACTCCCCGTCGGTCGCGTCGCGCAGCCCGACCGTTTCCTGCCGGGCGATGGCGTCGGCGATGCACTGGTCTTCGATAACGCGCAGGCCAACGTCGGGCAGCTTGCCGGCCTTATAGGCAGCGCGAGCCTCGGCCAGAGGCTTCGGGCGCAGCAAACTGCCGACATGATCGGCGCGGAACGGCGGTCGGGTGCGTGGCGACATTTGAAGCCCTCCTCTGTTGGACCATTTTGCGCGCCGTGCTGGTCGGGTCAAAATCTCTGGCGGGCATCCCTTTGGTGCATGGACCGCCGGATGGGGACCGACTATCACCGCCGCCCATGTCGCTCCGACCCCTGCTAGTCCTGCTGGCCGACGAGTGCCGCCGCCGGGCCGTCCTTGTCGTGCTCGCAGGGGCGGTTTGCGCCGCGCTGTCGCTGCTGTATGCGGCTGGCCATCTCGGGGTCACGACCGATACCTCCGGCCTGTTCTCCGAGCGACTGAGCTGGCGCCATGCCGCCGAGGAGTTCAACCGCCAGTTCCCGCAATTCGACAACCTGCTGGTGGTTGCGATCAGCGCGGCCGAACCGGAGATGGCGGAGGAGACGGCGGCTGGGCTGGCGGGCAAACTGAAGGCGGATACAAGTCATTTCACCAGCGTGACCCGCCCGGACGCGTCGCCATTCTTCCGCAAGGAAGGGCTGCTGTTCCTGGACACTCCCCAGCTTACTCAACTGATGGATCAGACCATCGCCGCCCAGCCCTTCCTCGGCCAGCTCGTGGCCGATCCCTCGGCACGCGGATTGTTCTCGGCGCTGGCGCTGCTGGGGATCGGCGCAACCAAGGGCGATGTGGACCTGACCCCCTATTTCCCGGCGCTGCGGGGGTTCGACACGGCCATGCGAAGCGCTTTGGATGGCCATCCGCAGCCGCTGTCCTGGCAGAGGCTGTTGGGCGGCGGACTGACCGATCTTGCCGGCAAATATCGCTTCGTGCTGGTGCAGCCACGGCTGAACTACGGCTCCCTGCAGCCGGGCGGGGATGCGACCCAGGCCATCCGCGCGGCGGCGGCGGAGCTGCCCTTCGTGCAGTCCGGCCAGGCTCAGGCGGCGATTACCGGCCAGGTGGCGCTCTCGGATGAAGAATTTGCCACCGTCGCCGAAGGGGCGGTGCTCGGGCTCGCCGGCAGCGTGGTGCTGATCACGCTGTGGCTGTTTCTGGCGGTGAAGACCTGGCG
>DATIMO010000101.1:0-4356 GCA_035475215.1 Acetobacteraceae bacterium
AGCTGCCGAGCGAATATGTGCACGAACATGTGTGGCTGACCACGCAACCGCTCGAGATCTCCCCGCGGCAAGAGCAGGTGACGGAGCTGCTCGGATGGGTGAACGGGAAGGAGCGGTTGTGCTATTCCTCGGATTATCCGCACTGGGACGCGGATGAGAGTGGGTATATCGCCGCGCGTCTGCCGGAATCCTGGCACCGCCGCGTCTTCTTCGAAAATGCCCTGAATTTTTACGGCTGGCGCGAAGCCGATCTAGCCCTGCCGGAAAGAGCGGCCGTGCCGGAGTGAGCATCGACGTCGGATCGATCCGGGATTTTCCCGACGGGAAAGTTTCCGTGGTGACCGCCGGGCGGGCGGAGATAGGGATCATCAACTGGCACGGTCGCATCCATGCGATCAGCGGGGTGTGCACGCATCAGGGCGGCCCGCTGTGCCGCGGCGTGCTGACCGCGCGGTTATCGGCAGCAAAACCCGGCGCGATGGAGGCACAGGAGGAATCGCCGGTGATTGCCTGCCCCTGGCACGGGTGGGAGTTCGACATCACAACCGGCCAGGCGATCTGGGATGCGAACATGCGCATCCGGGTGTTTCCGGTTGAAATCGTCACAGGCCGCGTTTTAGTCGAAACGACCGCCTTGGCAGGCGGGTGATGGCGATGCTTCGTCTGGGCGTCGTGATGGAAGCGCTGCTGGCGCATCCGTTTCCCGCTGTGCTGGACTGGCTGCGAACGAATGCGCCGGAGATCACCGATCTGGAGATCGGCAGCGGCGGTTACGCGCCGCATCCGCATTGCGATCGCGACCGGCTGTTGCGAGAATCGTCCTTCCGGACGGAATGGCACCGTGAGATCACCACGCGCGGACTAAGGATCGGCGCCTTCAACGCCTGGGGCAATCCGCTGCATCCGGACCCCGACATCTCCGCGCGCCACGACTCGGATCTGCGCGACACGATTCGCCTGGCGGCCGCACTGCAAGTCGATCGCGTCGTCGCCATGGCCGGCTGTCCGGGCGGCGCTCCCGGCGACGCGACACCGCATTTCGCCTGCGGCGGATACCTGCCGTATCTGGAAGCGGTTCATCAGCAGCAAGCCCCGCGCGTATTGGAATACTGGTCGGGGATCGACAGGTTCATCCAGCGCGAATGCCCCGGGCTGTTGATCTGCCTGGAACTGCATCCCGGCACGGTTGCGTATAATACCGAGAGCTTCCTGGCTCTGGCCGAAGCAGGGCCCTCGATCGCCGCCAATATCGACCCGAGCCATTTCTTCTGGATGGGCATGGATGCCAACCGTATCGTTGCGAAGCTGCGCGCGCGCGTTGGGCACGCGCACGCCAAGGACGTCGTGTTCAACGCGGACAACCTGGCGCTGAACGGGTTGATGGATCGCCGCTGGCCGTCGCCGCCGGGCAAGATGCCGTGGAACTTCGCAGCACCAGGCCGTGGCCGGGACGCAGCCTGGTGGCGAAAGCTGGCCGCGGGTTTATCAGCGACATCAGCCCATACCTTCGCCATCGAGCATGAAGATCCGTTCGTTCCGGCCGAAACCGGCATCCCCGAAGCCGCACGGCTGCTCGCCCATTCCAACCCGGAGACAACCCCATGAGCATGGTCCGCGCGGCGGTGACCGAAAGACCGGGACATATCTCCTTGCGCGAGTTCGCAATGCCTGAGCCGGAGCAGGGGGCAGTCGTGATGCGGGTCCGCTATTCCGGGATTTGCGGCACGGACAAGCACACGTTCCGCGGCGAAAGCAAGCAATATGCCGGCACCCCGCATGAGCGGGATCTCACTTACCCGCTGATCTGCGGGCATGAAAATGTCGGTGTCGTCGTGGCAACCGGCGGCACCGTGCTGGACAGCGACGGTCGGGCGCTGAAACCGGGCGATCGCATCGTTCCGGGAGCCAACGTGCCGTGCGGAGCCTGCCATTTCTGCCGCAACAACTATCCCTACTACTTCTGCACGCACATGGAGGATTACGGGAACAGCCTGCATTGCGGGCGCCCGCCGCACCTGTTCGGCGGCTGGTCGGAATATATGTATCTGCTTCCCAATACGCCGATCTTCTCGGTCCCGGAGAATCTGCCGGATCATCTCGCGGTACTAACCGAGATCATGGCCGTGACCCACGGGTTCGAGGCTGCGGCAAATCTGCTGGGCATTATGGGCGGGGATCGCTTCGGCATGTCCGTCGCGGTGCTGGGCGTCGGGCCGTTGGGTCTGTGCCACCTGATCAAGGCGCGGCTGATGGGCGCGGGAAAACTGATCGCGACGGATCGCTTCGATTCACGGCTGCGTATGGCGCAGGAATTCGGCGCCGGCCTGATCTTCAACGTGTGCTCCACCACCGCGCAGGAACGGCTGGCGCGCGTGCAGGAAGCAACCAACGGGCTCGGCGCCGACATCGTGTTGTCTTGCAGCGGCGTACCAGACGGGTTCCTGGAAGCCCTCCGCCTGGTGCGCATCGGCGGCGTGGTCGTGGAGGCCGGCACGTTCGTGGATATGGGGCCGGTCTCGATCAACCCGAACTCTGATATCTGCACGCGCAACGTCAGCATTATCGGGATCGGCGGCGAGACCGCGACCTCCTACCTGCCGGCTATGCGTCTGATGGCCGCCAATCTTGACAGGCTCCCCTTCGACCGCATTGTGAGCCACCGCTTGCCGCTGGAACGCGCGCAGGAGGGGGTGGAGCTGGCCCAGACGGAGGCAGCAATCAAGGTGGTGATAGAACCGCAGAGCACATGAGCAATCGCGGATTGGCATTTGCCAAGCCACCCACCATCGTGGACGTGGCACGGCTCGCGGATGTTTCTAAATCGACCGTGTCGAACGTCATCCGCAACGCGAACTGCGTGAAGCCCGAGATGCGGGCGCGGGTGACCCAGGCGATCACTGCGATCGGTTACCGCCCCAACATTCTGGCCCGCCAGCTGGTCCTGCAGCGGACCAAGATCTTCGGCGTGGTAGTGGGCGATCTGGCCAACCCGTTTCACGCGGAAATGGCCAAGCAGATAGAGCGCCACGCCAGCCTGCAGGGCTACCGGGTCATGTTCGTTAACAGCCAGACCGATATGGCGGAAGCGGCCGGGCTGGAAAGTTTGCTCGAATACCGGGTCGCCGGCATCATTTTCCTGGCGCATGCCGGCATGCCGGAGCGCACGCGCCAGCTGATCGCCGGCAAGGTTCCCACCATTTTCGTCGCCTGCAAGGCGGATTGGGGCGATCTTGTCTCCGGCGACGATCTGCAAGGCGCAAAGGACGCGACGCGCCACCTTGTTTCCCTGGGCCATCGCCGGATCGCCTATTTCGCCGATCCGATCGTGGAAGATGACGCCGACCGGGCGCGCCGCGCCGGATATCGCGCAGTCATGGCGGAAGCCGGATTGCTGCCGATCGTGTTTCACTGGCGACGCTCCCCGCCCGGGGTGCTGCGCGGCAACCGTGAAGTCACGCATCAGGAAGTGCTGCACGGACCCAAACGGGTCACGGCGATTTTCTCCTCGAATGATCTGGGCGCGATCGAGCTGCTGGATTGGGCGGACAAGCTCGGCATCAAGGTGCCGGAACAGCTTTCCATCGTCGGCTTCGATGATATCGTTCTGGCAAAACTGGCCCGCATCAACCTGACAACCGTCGCACAGCCGCAGGCAAAGCTGGCGGAGCTGGCGATCGACACGCTTGCCAGGCGATTGGCGGGATCACTGCCGGCCCCACCGGTGCGCAAGAGCGTCGAGCTCAACATGGTGATCCGCGGCTCCACAGCGGTGCCCGAACGCTAACCCTGGGAAGCTGACCGCAAGGCGTTGACACGCTGAATCGCCGGCGACTACCCTGTTGGAACGTTCCAACGGGTCGGGGTGATGATGCAAGCGCGCCTCAAGGTCGGAGTGGTCGGCTGCGGCTTGATCGCGCAGGTCATGCATTTCCACTACCTTCAGGAATTGTCGGAACAGTTCGAAATCGCCGCGCTGTGCGATGTCTCCCCCACCCCGCGTGATCAATGCGCCTATGACTACCAGGTCGCCTTCACCTGCTCTGACTGGCATCAGCTGCTGGATCGCAAGCTCGATGCGCTGCTGATCCTCACATCCGGCAGCCATGCGCCGATCGCCATCGCCGCACTGGAAGCCGGCCTGCATCTGCTCGTGGAAAAACCGATGTGCTTCTCACTCGCCGAGGGGCACGCGATGATCGCAGCGGCGCAGCGCGCGAAACGTGTGCTGATGGTGGCATATAACAAACGCTACGATCCGGCTTTCATCCGCTTTGCCGCCGATGCGCGCCGGATGGAGGATCTGCGCCTGGTGCGCGTCACCACGCTGGAAGCGCCGTTCGCGCCATATGTGGCCCA
>DATIMO010000102.1:0-1652 GCA_035475215.1 Acetobacteraceae bacterium
TTGTACACGCCCGCCGACATTTTCCCAGTAGACATCGATTCCCTGCGGGCATGCGGCGGTCAGTTCCGCTTTCAGATCGAGTGAGTGGTGATCGACGCAGTCATCGAAACCCAGTTCCTCCTGCACGAAAAGACACTTCTCTGCCCCGCCGGCAACGCCTATCACCCGCGCACCCGCCCGCTTCGCAATCTGGCCGGCGACCGACCCTACGGCGCCGGATGCGGCCGAAATCACGACGTTTTCTCCATGCTTCGGCCGCCCGATATCGGTCATTCCCGAATAGGCCGTGGTGCCTGGCATCCCGAGCACGCCGAGATAGGTCGAAAGTGGCGCCCCGTGCCGTTCCAGCTTCGTCAGCCGTTCGGCAGGTGACAGGATGTGCGTCTGCCACCCCCGGGCGCCCAGCACCACGTCTCCTGCTATGAAACCGGGATCGGATGATGCGACCACCTCACCGACTGTTTCGCCGGTCATAACCTCACCGATCTGCACCGGAGGGGCATAGGATTTTCTGTCGGAGATGCGTCCGCGCATATAGGGGTCGATCGAGAGCCAGATCGTGCGAGTGACAACCTCGCCCGGCCCAGGCGCCGGGATCGGGTCCTCACGGATTTCGAAATCCTCAGGGCGCGGCGGTCCGGACGGGCGACGGCGCAACAGGACAGAGCGGCGAAGATTGCTCATGTCATGCCGCCTCGGCCCGCAACACCAGCCGGCCAGTAACCTTGCCGTCGCGCAGCCGCATCAGCGCGTCATTCGCCTGCGATTGCGGCACAGTGGCTACCGGCAGCGGGGGCACTGCTCCATCCTGCGCCAGCTTCACCAACTCGCGCAGTTCTTTCGGATTGCCGACATAGCTGCCCTGGACGGTCAGGGCGCGGATCGCCATCAGCGGCAGCGGCAGGGTCAGCTCGCCGCCGAACAGGCCGACCTGCACCAGCTTGCCACCCTTGCGCAGGGCGTCGAAGGCAAAGCGTGCGGTTTGCGTGCCGTTGACCAGGTCGACGACGCCGAGCACCGGTCCGCCGGCCGCTTCCAGGATGCGCTTACGCACGTCTGGCGTGGAGGCATCGACCACTTTGGTCGCACCTGCCTTCAAGGCGGCCTGACGTTTTTCTTCACTGACATCGACGACGATGATGTTGCGGTGCTTGAGTGCACGCAGCACCGCGATCGCGTTCATGCCCAGGCCGCCGGCGCCGACAACCACGATGGGTTCATCCGCCGCGATCGGCATCAGCTTGCGGATCGCCGAATAGACGGTGATGCCGGAACAGGCATAGGTGGCCGCTACCGCTGGATCGAGCGTTCCCGGATCGATCAGGTGCCGCGGATGCGGCGCGATCACGTGCGTGGCGTAGCCGCCGTGCTGATACACGCCGTGGCTGCGCGGGGTCAGGCACATGTTGTCTTCCTCGGCCCGGCAGGCGGCGCAGGTGCCGCAGCCGACCCAGGGGAAGACGATGCGCAGATCACCCGGTTTCACGCCGGTGGCATCCGGCCCCAGCTTCACCACGCGCCCGACGATCTCGTGCCCCATGGCCAGCGGCAGCACCACGCCCCGATCCTTAAGCGACATCTTTTGCCCGCCGCCGAGGTCGTAGTAGCCTTCCCAGATATGCAGGTCGGAATGGCAGACGCCGCAATGCGTC
>DATIMO010000103.1:0-4719 GCA_035475215.1 Acetobacteraceae bacterium
GCGCGGTTTTCATCTCAGGTCGGCCGATGATTTGCTGTGAGCCAAGTCACAGCTTCAGCCCTTTTTTGTCCTACGCTCAGATAGGCGTTTTGGATGCGATTGCGGGGTATCCGTTCCATGCCGTTTCTGCATGGCGGAGACAAAGGTTACAAGCGCGGTGGTTCCGCGCGACAACTCGGTTCGTGAGTGAACGACCTACGAATGGCCGGGTTGCACCACCATGCAGGCCTGTTGCAACTGCGATAACCGCGTGCAGGCATCACCGGCGGCACGAGCCGAAAGATTGGTCAGCCGCGCGCGGTATAGCCGCGTGGTGCCGAACGGCTCGGTGGGTGGAAACGCCGCCGGCGCCGCCCCGAGCAGGCCAGGCAATACGGACCGGGCGTTGTCGGCGGCGACACGGGCCAGTTCCGGGCTCAGGAAGGCGCCAACCTGGATCGCCCAGCCCCCGGCGACGGGCGGTGCAGCAGTGGCCACCGCAGCCGGAACCGAAGCCGGTAACGCCGTAATCGGCTGCACCGGCCCGACCGCCGGCAAGGGGCTTGGCTGGTACAGCACCGAACGGGGTTCCGGCGGAGGCGGCACTGTCGCGCCTGCCGTGATCACCGGCGCGCAGGGCCGGTCCGGATCATACGCCGCATCAGCATCACAGGGGCCGGTGGCTGTCGGCAGCACAACGGCAGCGGCCGCCGGACCGCTCTGGAATGATGCATACTGCACGCCGCCGCCGGTTCCCGCATACACGGACAACGGCCCCGTCATCGGCCCGGCCCCGCCAATCCGAGGGGCGATCGCCGCCACATAGCTCACTGTTTCATCCGGAAGCGGCGTGCCGCCGTATAGATACCGGTCCAGCCGGTTAGGCCCGGCATTGTAGGCGGCCAGAAAACCCGGCGCCCCGTAACGGTCGTACATTTCCCGAATATAGGCGGTGCCGGCAAGGATGTTGTCGTGCGGTTCGAACGGGTCGTCCCCCAGCCCGTAGCGGTCGCGCAATCCGGCATAGGTGTCCGGCATGACTTGCATCAGGCCCATGGCGCCGGCCGACGAAATAACCTGCTCCTGCCCGCCGGATTCCTGACGCATCACCGAGCGAACCCAAAGCGGGGGCACGCCGAAGCGCGAGGACGCCTGATTGATGTACGGACCCCACGGATCGCCCGGCGGCCCTGGGTGCGGATACCAATGTCCGGGAGAGGTCCGCAGCCCACGATACGACGTGCGTTGGCTCTGGCCGCTGCATCCGGCCAGCACGCTCAATAAAAGTAGCGCCCCGACCCGGCACCACCGGGACCTCGCTGACGCCATCCGACCCTCCGCCCGAACGCGTTGCCGATTCGGACAGAATCACTACTGCAAGAATACCCCGGCCCGATCAAGGACGAATTGCATCACGGCGACAGTGTGTTGCCGTTATGCCGCTATTCCGCGGCGGTCGGCGAAGGGCGCGTAACCCGCCGCAGCAGCAGCAACAACAGCAGCGCCGGGATCACGATGAACGCCATCATGTGGAAGTCGTTGTTATAGGCGATGATCTGCGCCTGCCGGTTGATCTCCTGATTGAGCGCGGCGGCGCCATGCGGCGTGGCCGGGTTGTAGAACCGGGCGACTGCGCCGGTCCCCTGCAGGATACGATCGAATGGGGTAATGTTGGCAGCAATGTCGGCGTGCATCGTCTGGGCGCTGCGCGACAGGGTGAACGTGGTCACCGAGATGCCGATCGCCGCGCCCAGGTTGCGAGCCAGCGCCTGCAACGCGGTCGCCTCGCCGCGCAAATTTGCCGGCAGGGTCAGGAACGCGACCACGGTCATTGGATTGAAGATCAGCCCGGTGGCAAACCCCTGCACCACCAGCGTGACCATCATCTGACTTTCGGTGACGTCTGGGGTCCACCCGCTCATTTGATGCAGCGCGAACCCCAGCACGGTCAACCCGACCGCCATGATCTTGCGCTGATCCACATGGTTCGCCAGCCAACTGGCGAAGAACATCGCGCCCATCGTGCCCAGCCCGCGCGGCGCCAAGGCGATGCCGGCCGTGAATACCGGATAATCCGCCAACTCCTGCAAATAGGGTGCCAGCAGTGCCGAGGTCGCCAGCATCACCATGGAGATGCAGAACGTCATCGACACCGAGCAGATGAAATTCCTGTCCCGGAACAGGGCCGGCGACAGGAACGGCCGGCGCGCGGTCAGCATATGGACGATGAACAGATAGAAGCCGATCCCGGCCAGCACCGCCTCGGTGATGATCTCGCCGGAGCTGAACCAGTCCTGCTCCTGCCCGCGATCCAGCATCATCTGCAATGCGCCGACACCCAGCGCCAGCACCGTGAAGCCGCGCCAGTCGAAGCGCAGATCCAGCTTCGGCGAGGTTCTCGGCATGAACAGCACCAACCCGGTGATGGCCAGAATCCCGAACGGCAGGTTCACGTAGAACACGTACCGCCAGTTGTACATGTAGGTCAGATAGCCACCGAGTGTCGGACCCATCATCGGCCCGAACATCACGCCGGAGCTGAAGATCGCCATCGCGTAAGCGCGCCGATGGAACGGGTAAATGTCCAGCATGGTCGCCTGGGACAGCGGCACCAGGGCGGCGCCGCACATGCCCTGGAACAGCCGGAACCCCACCATCTGCGGCAGCGACTGTGCGGCACCGCACAGCATGGAAGCGATGGTGAAACCGCTCAGGCAGATGATGAACAGCCGCTTGCGTCCGAACCGGACCGCCAGCCAGCCGACCGGTGCTGTCATGATCGCCGCGGCGATGACATAGGACGTGAGCACCCAAGTGATCTCGTCGCGGGACGCCGACAGGCTGCCCTGCATATACGGCAGCGCCACATTGGCGATCGCCGAATCGAGCATCTGCATCAGCGTCGCCGTCATGACACAGGCGGTCAGCAGAGTGCGGTGCGGGGTCCTTTCGGAGCCGGACATGACCGGAGAGTGTGACGCTTTGGCGCGGCGGGCGCCAGGGGAGGGTATGATTAGATGACCTCCGGCCCGTATCAGCCGCCGAACGACGGAGCCACCTGCTGCATGAAGCGGGCCATTTCGTCCTTTACCTCGGCGTGGGGCTTGAGGCCGACATTGAAGTAGAGAATCACTTCATCGAACCCGGCTGCCTCCACCCGTTTCAGGACTTCCGTGATCCAAGCCGATCCGCCTAGCAGAACCGCGTTTTCGGTCAGGTCCTCGGGGCGAACCTTTTTCAGCCGGTCCACCATTTCGATGAAATAGCGGTAGCTTGGCGGTGCGGTGGCGGGATCACCGGGAAAGGCCGGGATGACGCATTCCTTATAGTAGCGAAGCTGGCGGGCGCGGGCCGCTTTCTCCTGCTCCGGCGTGTCGTGGAAATGGATGAAATAGCTGCACATCAGGCGGCCAGGTTTCGTGCCGTACCTGGCGCAGGTTTCCTTGTAAAGGCTCGCAACCTCAGCCAATCCGCCGAAGCTCATTGCCGCCGCGAAGGGCGCGACAATCAGCCCACAGCCGAGGCGCGCGGCCAGTTCGATGGAGGGGCGAGAGAATGACGCGACATAGGACGGAATCGGCCGCTGCACCGGCTGCGGAGTGATGGCGACGTCTTCGAACGCGAAGTAATGCCCGCGATGGGTGTAGGGTTCGGGTCTGGCCCAGAGACGCTGGACGATCTCCATGGCTTCTTCGAAGATCGACTGATTGCCCTCGAATGAGACGTTCAGCGGCTGGTATTCGCGCCGGTCGTAGCCGCGACCCGCGGCGAAATCGACTCGGCCGCCGGACAGCAGGTCCAGGCTGGCCCATTGCTCCGCGACCCGGATCGGGTGATGCAGCGGCAGCACCGTGACTGCAGGCGCCAGCCGGATGCGATGGGTGCGCGCGGCGATATACGCCAGCGCCAGGTCGGGGCAGGACAGCACCCCGAGGGTGCTGAAATGATGCTCGCCGATCCAGGCGGAGTGCAGGCCGATCTGTTCGGCATACAGCGCTTCATCCACGATGTCCGCAACGAACTGGTTGGCGCCGCGGGGATTGTCATCGTAATGGTTGTCGCTGAGGGTGAAATAGCCGAACTGCATGCGGATTCCTCCGGGCCGCGCGGTGAGCGCACACGCATCATATCGGCAATAAAAGCCACGCGCCATGAGCAACGAGACCAACCGGCGATAGCATCGCCACGCAGCAAAAAGGGCCCCGGACCATCGGCCCGGAGCCCTTTGTTCGGCCGGCTTTCCGTCGTTAGCTGTTGTTGCGATTGCCCAGCAACTGCAGCAGCAACATGAACAGGTTGATGAAGTTCAAGTAGAGGCTCAGCGCGTCATACACACTGCGCTTCGCCGCTTGGTCGGTGCCCTCCGCATACGCATACTGCACGTAGCTGACCTTGATCCGCTGCGTGTCGTAGGCCGTGAGCCCGGTGAACACCAGCACCCCGATCACGCTGACCACGAACTGCAGCCCAGTGCTCTGGAAGAACAGGTTGACCAGGCTGGCCAGGATGACGCCGATCAGCCCCATCATCAGGAAGCTGCCCCAGCGGCTGAGGTCGCTTTTGGTGGTGTAGCCATACAGGCTCATGGCCGCGAAGGTGCCGGCGGAGATGAAGAACACCCGCACGATCGATGTGCTGGTGTAGATCAGGAAGATGTTGGTCAGGCTCAGGCCCATCGCCGCGCAGAACAGCCAATAGAGCGTCTGGGCCATCTGCCGGGACAGCCGGTTGACCCCCAGG
>DATIMO010000104.1:0-8334 GCA_035475215.1 Acetobacteraceae bacterium
TCTTCATCACCGAGGCGACCTTCGGGCTGCCGGTGTTTCGTCATCCGCCGGCGGAACAGGAGATTGCCCGACTGCTTTCCAGCGTGAGCCTGTTTCCTGACCGCACGCATCTGGTCGGTTGTTACGCATTGGGGAAATGCCAGCGACTGATCGCGCTGTTGCGGGCAGCCGGATGGGATAAGCCGATCTGGATGCACGGCGCATTGGCTCCGCTATGCCAGGTGTATGAAAATCAGGGCGTGGCGCTGGGGGAACTGCGACTGGCGACCGGCGCGGCGAAAGCGGATCTGGCCGGTGCGATCGTGCTGGCGCCGCCCGGAGCGATTGCGGATCGCTGGGCGAGGCGACTGGCCGATCCGGTCGTGGCCGTTGCCTCGGGCTGGATGCGGGTACGACAGCGAGCCAAATCCCAGGGGGTCGAGCTTCCGCTTGTAATCTCGGACCACGCGGACTGGGACGAACTGAACGCCACGGTCGATGAGGTCGGCGCGCCTGAGGTGTGGGTGACGCACGGGCGCGAGGAGGCGCTGATCCATGCCATGACCGCGCGGGGAATCGCAGGGCGGGCGCTGCGGCTTCTTGGGTATGATGAGGAGATGGAGGGGGAAAGTGCTTGAAAGAGGGGCGGGATGGAGTTAGATTTGCTGGGGAATGGGGCCAGATTGGATCGTGTAATGCCCGTTAACCTTTCAGTCAAGAATGCCCCCGATGATCTGGTCGAAAGGCTGCGGGAGCGGGCGCGTCGCAATCACCGCTCGCTTCAGGGTGAGCTGATGGCAATCATCGAGGAAGCCGTACACCCTACGCGGAAGCTCAGTCCCATGGGGTTCTGGGAGGAAAATCAGAAATTCGGTATCGAAACGCCCAGCGAAGCGGCCGAGTTGATCCGCAAGGATCGCGACCGGGGCCACCGGGATCGTGAAACCGATTAAGGTGGTCGATGCGTCCGCGCTTGTCGCGCTTCTGCTGCAGGAGCCTGAGGCAAAAGCGGTTGCGGAAAGGCTGAACGATTCGACGCTGATCGCTCCCTCGCTTCTGGGGTTCGAGGTCGCCAACGCGTGCTTGTCGAAATATCGGCGCCATCCCGGGCTGGGGGATTTCATCTGGACGGCATTTCGGCGCCGTGAACGATTGCAGATGGAAAGCGCCGAGGTCGATCACGTCGAAGTGCTTGCGCTGGCCGTGCGGTCCGGGCTGACAGCATACGATGCAAGCTATCTTTGGCTGGCCCGCACGTTGGGTGCCGAACTGGTGACGCTCGATCGCAAACTTGCCCAGAGCGCCGCAAACCCTGGTTGAGCATTCCGACGATTGGCGGCGTTGCCATGACGAGCTGCGGAGTCCGCTGATGTCCGAACCGGAAACCTTCACCTTCGAAGACGACGGCGCGATCCCCAATTCGGGGTTGCCGCTGCTGGTGTATCGCCAGGCGGTCCCGACCGACCCCGCCGAAATCGAGCGCATCTTTGCCGCGAATCGCTGGCCTCCTGCATGGCGCGACGGAGTTCACCCGTTCCACCATTTCCACAGTACCGCCCATGAGGTGCTCGGGGTTGCGCGCGGTCATGCGCAGGTGCTGTTCGGCGGCCCCTCGGGGCGGGTGCTGGAGGTCCGCGCCGGGGACGTGGTCGTGCTGCCCGCCGGCGTCGGCCACTGCAACAAAGCACAGTCTCCCGATCTGCTGATCGTGGGGGCTTATCCGGATGGCGTGGCGGGACGGCCGGACACGCGGCGCGGCAAACCGGACGAGCATGACGAAGCTGTCCGCAACATCGCCCGGGTGGCTGTTCCGACGTGCGATCCGGTCACCGGCGCCGATGGCGCGTTGCGGCGGTTGTGGTCGGTGTGAAGCCGAGCGCGCTGCATCGCCATTTCCGCACATTGCCGATTGTTCCGCTGAGCGCCATCACCGGCGATGCGCCGCTTCTTGTCGTGGCACCACATCAGGATGACGAAAGTCTGGGGTGTGGCGGACTGATCGCCGCTGCCTGCGCGGCCGGCACCCCGCCCATTGTGGTGTTCGTCACCGATGGCGCGGCTTCCCACCCTGGTTCTTTGCGCTTCGGGCCGACCGCCCGACGGGACATTCGTGAGCGGGAGGCGCGACATGCCGCCACGGCGCTGGGGTTGACGGCGGATCGGCTGATGTTTCTGCGGCTGCCGGACGGAGCGGCGCCGCACCAGGGATCGGCGTTTGGCGACGCCGTTGACGAGATTGCCCGCATCGCTGAGGCCGATGGCAGCCGGACGATCTGCGCGCCCTGGGAACACGACCCGCATGGCGACCATGTCGCCAGCCACAAGATGGGCCGGGCCGCGGCCGAGCGGGTGGGCGCGCGACTGCTGTCGTATCCGGTCTGGGGCTGGACGCTGACCAACATGGTTGATCTGCCGGCGCCGATGCCTGAGGGGATGGCGCCTGAGGGGATGGCGCCTGAGGGGATGCGGCTTGATGTCAGTGATCATCTGTCTGCGAAGCGGGCCGCGATTGCGGCGCATGCCTCGCAGCACGGCTTTGTGATTACCGACGATCCTGGCGGCTTTGTCCTGCCGCCCGAATTCCTGGCGTTGTTCGATACCCCATTCGAGGTGTACTTGCGGGCCGCGGGCTGACCGCCATCTGCATTGGGTGGCGTTCCTGGCGGGCGCAGCAACCGGTATCAGGTGACTGCCTCCACACTGAAAAGGAAATCACATGCACCTCCAGACCTACCTGTTCTTCGATGGCCGGTGCGAAGAGGCGGTGGAGTTTTATCGCGACGTGCTCGGCGCCGAGGTGACGATGCTGATGCGGTTCAAGGACTGCCCTGAACCACATCAACCTGGCACGATTCCGGCCGGAGCCGAGAACAAGATCATGCATTCGAGCTTGCGGATCGGCGACACCGAGGTGATGGCGTCCGACGGGCGGTGTCTGGGACAGCCGAGCTTCAAGGGATTTGCTCTGTCGATCACTGCGTCTGATGAGGCCGAGGCCGAGCGGCTGTTCAAGGCGCTTTCGGATGGCGGCCAGGTGCAGATGCCGCTGGCCAAGACGTTCTTTTCGCCGCTTTTCGGCATGGTCGCCGATCGCTTTGGGGTTTCATGGATGGTGCTGGTGGCGCACTGATTGCGTCCAGGTGTCAGCCGGAACCGGCTCGTTTCACATGATGCATTTTTGTGTGATGCGCGTGCGCGTGTGACGGTGCCGGCGCGGGATCGGGCAGTTCGGCAACCTCGTTGTCGCGCTCTGCCGGAGGGCGCAGGTCGCGCAGCGCCGGGTTCAGGTCTGGTGTTGGGACCGGCGGCGTACTGGCGGCCATCAATTTCCCCGTGTCGGCGCGGTTATAGATGAAACCGAAACTCGGATAGACGGCACCGAATTCACCACGATCGCCAAGCTCGACCCGCACCGCTGTCCAGTCGTTGTCTTCGGAAACATCGACGACGGCCACCCCGCGACTGATCCGCCCACCCGGTCCCCAATTCGCCTGGTCCACTTCGACTTCGCGCGGGTTGATTACGTGAGTTACCACTGCGACATGGCCCAACCGCATGCGAGGATTGGGCCGGAAGGCCAGCACGGCGCTAACTTGGGGCACGTTGCCCCTGGCATAAATCCCAACTGCGTTGTCCCACCATTCCCGGGCGTTGCCGGGAAGATCGATTCCGGATGCAGTGCGGGCGAAGGGAACACAGGACATGCCATGCCATACGGCATGTCGAACATGGGCCGTATGACTGTTGCTGGACGTTGAGGAGGCCTTGGCATGGGCTTTGGCGGGGTGGGAATCGGCTGTCGCGCCGAACGCTGAAGGACCGATGATGGCTGTACTGAGTGTCAGAAAGGAACCAAGAATCAACGCTTTGCCGCCGCCGGTTTCCCGTGCACGCATCTTCACCCAGCTCCTTTTTGGCGCCCAGACCTGTCTGCCGGTAGCCGCTGGGTTGCAGGGGTGACAACCCGGAAAACGTAAAAAGGGCGGCATGGAAGCCTACTTTCCATGCCGCCCCTGTGGATAAGTCCTCAAGGTCCGATTATTGTCCTATACAAACATTCGACAACCAGTCCTGGCGCTATGCCGGCCGGGTTCTCGGCTACTGCGAATCGGGCACTTTCGATTCGCGTCGGTTACTTGCAGGCGGTGACCATGATTTCGACAAGCAGACGCGGATCGGCGAGGTCGGCCTGCACGCATGCGCGTGCGGGCGCGCCCCCGGCCGGCAGCCAGGCGGTCCAGACTTCGTTCATGGCCTCGCGGTCGCGAATGTCCTTGACCCAGATCTGGGCTTGCAGCAGGCGACTCTTGTCGGTGCCATGGGTTTCCAGGATCTGGTCGATCTGGGCCAAAATCTCGGTTGTCTGGCCCTTGATGTCCTTGCTGCTGTCCCGGGCCGTGCAACCCTGCAAATAGACGAAGCCATGAAACTCCACGGCTTTTGCCAGTATCTTGTTCGGCTCGGTGCGGACGATCTTGGTCATTTCGGCTCCTTCCTCCTGTGCGTTGCGGGCGGGTTCTAGGCTCCGCGACCGCCCCGGACAAGGCGGAAACCGTCTATCGTGCCGGTCATGACCGCGATGACAACCCATCCGTCCTGGCACCCGGAAAGCCTCGCCGCGCGCATGCCGTTCCTGCGCCGCCGCGTTGCGCTGACCGTCGCCACCCGGGCATTCTTCACTGCGCGCGGCTACACCGAGGTGGAGACGCCGTACGCGGTCCCCGCCCCGGGCGAGGAAGTCCACCTGCGGGCATTCGGTACGGCTCGGGAACATCCGGATGGCCGGGTCGAATCGCTCTGGCTGCATACCAGTCCCGAATTTGCCATGAAACGCCTGCTGGTCGCCGGAGCGGGGCCGATCTTTCAGCTTGCCCGGGTGTGGCGGAATGGCGAAGGCAGCGCGTTACACAGCCCTGAGTTCACAATGCTGGAATGGTACCGTCCCGATGCCACGATGGCGGACCTTATGGATGAGACGGAGGCGTTCCTGCGTGCCGTGTTGCCGCCGGTCGTCACCTGCCGCGGGGTGTGCACGGATTTGACCGCGTTTGAACGGCTGAGCGTGGCCGAGGCCTTCACGCGCTTTGCCGGAGCTGACGTGCTGAGCACGGCTGGTGACGCGCCGGGACTGGCCGCGGAAGCCGGAGCGCGGCTGCGCCCGAACGAGAGCTGGGAAGACCTGTTCTTCCGCTTGCTGCTCGAGCGGATCGAGCCGGCGATCGGCCGGGAGCGTCCGACGTTCCTTACGCACTGGCCGGTGGCACAGGCAGCGCTGGCGCGGCGGGACCCGAGCGATCCACGCGTGGCCGAGCGGTTCGAGCTGTACGTGTGTGGGGTTGAACTGGCCAATGCGTTCATCGAGCTGACCGACGCGGCCGAGCAGCGCAGGCGGTTCGAGTCGGATCGGGCGCGGCGGCATGCGCTCCATGGTGCGGACTGGGCGATGGATGAGGATTTTCTGGCGGCACTGGCGCACGGGATGCCTCCGGCGGGAGGCGTGGCGCTGGGGTTCGATCGGCTGGCGATGATTGCCGCGGGGGCGGATCGGATCGGGGATGTTTTGTGGTTGCCGCCGGCGGAACTGGATTGACACTTCGGCAACCGTTCTGCTGGGGGATTACAAAAGAAAGTTTTTACGCAGATTTTAAGAAGATGAACGCGCAGATGGAACCAGGCTGAATGAGCAGCAGCGTCTGGAGATCAGGCGTGTGGCCAACCGATTGTGATCAATTCCCGCCTATCAGCGTGCATCTGCGTGCATCCACTGAAATCTGCGTAAACACTTTCTGCTTGCCGAGTTGCACGTCTGCACCGTCATTACATGGCGGGCACCAGGGTCCCGGATCATTCAACCCGGAGGACGACTCACGTCTTTCTCGCCTACCCGCTGGCTGTTTCGATCCGAAGCTGCCTCGCGCGGGACAGCACCTTGTTCTCGATGTCGCCAACCGTGACTGGGCTGACCGCCTCGTCGACCCAGTGGCCGCCCTGAAATACCTGGCGGAAAATCGTCACCCGCACCCCGTCCGCGCGGAGCTCTCGCCCGAGAATGTAAGCGGTGGCCTTGAATCGCTCGTCCGGTGAGCCAGGCGGCGAATACCAGTCGGTGATGATCACGCCGCCGAACGGGTCCGCCGATTGCAGCGGCATGAACGACAGCGTGTCCAGTGCGCCACGCCACAGGTAGGCATTTACGCCGAGAGCGCCGCCGCCGCCCTGGCTGGGATTGTTCTTGTTGATCCCCAACAGACCGCCGAACAGTCCGCCGTTGCCGAACATGGAGCCGACCGCACCGGCCCCGCCGGCCTGATGATACTGGGTGTCGGACGTGGAGGCGGTCAATCCATTGTCGCCGCAACCGGCCAGAACCAGCAGGGCGGTGAGCACGACCAGAGGTCGCCGGATCGGGTTCTGCATCCTGGTATCCTGTCAGATCGAATGAAGGCTTACGGGGCGATGTTGCGCTTTTACCGCCAGTGCAGCCGATTCAACAAGCGCGGCATGAAAAAGAAAAACGGCGGGGTGGTGCCCCGCCGCTTCCAGGTCAGGCCGTATCCCGCCTGTTACCAGCGGAACTGCAAGCCTACGCCAGCCACCTGCGAGTGGACGTTGTTGAAGTTGGGGCCAGGTGCGCCCTTGGAGAAGTCGAAGTTGCCGCGATAGCGCTGGCCATACAGGTATTCGGCGAGCAGCGCGAGACCAGGCGCGATGTTGTAGGTCACGCCGAACTGGATGCCCTGGTCTGTCTGTTCGCCGGGCAGTGTCCAGTAGCCCTGGTACTTCCACCGGAAATAGGCGCCGCCGACGATGATCGGGCCCCAGGCGTATTCGGCACCGGCGATCCAGGCCAGCGAGTTGGTTGCGCCGCTCGGGTTCGGTGCCATCTGGCCGTTGTAGTCGCCGAAGATGATGTTGCCACCCACTGTTACGCCGGCAAAGGTCACCGCCAAGCCGACGTCACCAATCTTCAGACTATCGAAGCTGCTGGTCGGCTTCAGCGTGATTGTTTTGCCGTGAATATCAGTGAAGCTGCCGCCGCCGACGCCCGGATTGAACGGTCCGGCGTTCACGTGTCCACCGAAGGCGCCAATCGCCGACGCTGCGATACCGACCCCGCTGAAAGCGCCGCGATAGCGGATGCCGCCTTCGATCGTGTTCCGCCGCCGCTGCAAGTCGTTCGCAGCATTCGACGTGGACTGGCTGGAGCAGTTGACAAAGTTGGCGCCCGTGAACGTCTGCCCGGCCGGAGCGGTGTTCGGGCATGTCTGCGAGTCGGTGACGTTGGCGGTGCTCGGCTCGAAGCTCAATGCGAAGTCGACTCCGGCAAAGGATGGCGACAGATAGACCGCCTTGGCGGTGGTATATTCGGCGCCGACGTCGAAGAACGGCCAGTTCGGGAATGCGCCGGTCAGGCCATAAGAGCCACCCTGGATCCAGTCGTTGATATCACCGTTCCACAGGCCGGTGGCGAAATCGTCGAACGTGGCGACCAGGAATGACGACATGGGGCCGTCGGTTTCGCCGATGCGCAACGTGCCAAGCGTGTCGGTGCCGATATAGCCGTAATTGCGACGCCAGAATAACGTCTGATCCGAACTGGAGCCCGAGGAGCCGGCGTTGCCCGCAGTACCACTGGCCGCGTTATTGACAACGGAGTTGCGGTTGGCCCCGTTCCGGATTTCCCAGTACAGGCCGTAATTGAGCCCGTTGGTCGCCTTCCCGTCGAAGCCCAGATAGAACCGCGGGTAACCAATGATCCCGTAAGGCTGCTGCTTGTTACCGCCGACGCTGTCGAAATTGCTCCAGCCCGCAACGGCATAGATGTTCTCTCGCAGGTCGATGCGCACCACGATCTGGCCGGGGGCGGGAGCGGCCGGAGTACGGGCGCCCGCGCCGATGGTGGTCAGACTGGTGGCGGACGGTGGCAAACCGGTGAGAGCTGTCGGTGACGCCGTGAAGACCTGGGCGGCATCTGCCATTCCCAGCGAGGCACCCAGCATGGCCGCGGTGGCCATAAGGAGCTTACGCATTCAATCCCTCCTCGTTGCGCCGGCGCGACCCGGCGTGACACAGAAGGCCTCGCCCCGCGGTGGGCTGCCAGACCTTGAATGCATAATGAACAGAGCCTGACGGTGCCGCAACGGGTCGTTGACGATCCGCATGGCAATCGCGAAACACTGTGGCAGCAGAGCCACAGTCTCCACTCAGGCCAGCGCCCCGATTGCCCCTGCCCCGCCGCACCATTCCGGCAGCCGCGGCGCCGAAACTCCGGTCAAGCCGCCAAGCGCCAGGACATGCGGTCCAGAGCGCAGGCGCGCCCGCCGCACCATTGCCGCCCAGCGCACCGGCCCGAGT
>DATIMO010000105.1:0-10172 GCA_035475215.1 Acetobacteraceae bacterium
TCGTGTTATTTGCCATTGTTGGGGCGCTCCAGCTTTGTCACCCGCGCCTCCAAATCGAGCCAGCGACGGGACGCGACCAAGGCATCGCCGACCAGAAACTCCTTCGTATTCTGGAAGTCCCTCTCGAGCGAGGTGATCCGATTGAGGATCGCCTCGTGGCCGTCGTTGATCTTTGCCATCATGGCGTCGAGATAGCGTTTCAGTTCTTCGTCCATCGTCGTTTCTCCAGTTGGGCCGGAAAACGCCGGCACGGCTCACTGCAAGGCCCGCGTCCTGGTATTGTGGCTCAAAGACGTGGATGCCCGGGACAAGCCCGGGCATGTGACGAAGCGGCGCCGGGCATGACGAATTGCGACCGGGCATGGCGGTGAATTATAACTTGATCGTTCGGTCGTTCCCAGGGGCACTGGTATCAGTGCAACTTCACCTGCGGGCCAGTCCGACGCGACAGTGTGCGGGACAGGGTCGCCAGAACCGTCCGGGCATTGCCATGCAGCGCCCGTTCATGCAGCACGTGCAGCGATTGGTACATCAGCCGGGCGAACAGCCCCTCCACAAACAGTGCCCGGCCGAGCAGGAACCCCATAAGGTTGCCGACCGTGCTGTAGTTGCCCAGTGACACCAGTGATCCGAAATCGCGGTAGATGAAGAGCTGCAACGACTGGCCGCGCAGGCGCCGCTCGATCTGTCGGACCATGTGCGCCGCCTGCTGGTGCGCCGCCTGCGCCCGTGGCGGTACCGGCGCTGGATGGCCACGCCGCGGACACGCGGCGCAGTCGCCGATCGCGAATATGTCCGGATCGCGCGTGGTCTGCAGCGTGGCATCGACGACAAGCTGGTTGATGCGGTTCGCCTCCAGCCCGTCCAGGTCTCGCAGCACGTCCGGCGCCTTCACGCCGGCAGCCCACACCACAAGGTCCGCGGCAATGAATTCGCCGCTACCGAGGCGCACGCCCTGTGTCGTGACTTCTGCGACCCGGGCGCCGGTGCGCAGGTCCACGCCCATCTGATGGAGCAGTCCGGCGGTCGCGGTGGAGATGCGCTCCGGCAGCCCGGGCAGGATCCGGTCGGCCGCCTCGATCAGCACGATGCGGATATCGCGCTCCGGATCGATGCGATCCAGCCCATACGCAACCACCGCGCGGGCGGTGCGATGCAGTTCGGCCGCCAGCTCGGTTCCGGTGGCGCCGGCGCCGATGATCGCCACGTGAAGCTGCCCAGGTCGTACCGGTTCCTCCTGCGCATGAGCGCGAATGCAGGCGTTCACCAATCGTCGGTTGAAGCGCACCGCTTGAAGCGGCGTTTCCAGCGGCACCGCGTGTGCCGCCACTCCTGGCGTGCCGAAATCATTGGTCACGCTGCCGATCGCGATCACCAGCGTGTCGTAGTGAAAACTGCGCGGCTGCGTGATCTGACGACCTTCCTCGTCGAATGTCGCCCCCAGCTGCACCTGCTTGCGCGAACGATCCAGTCCTACCAGTTCGCCGAGGCGATAGCCGAAATGGTGCCAGTGGGCTTGTGCCAGGTAGTTCAGTTCGTGCTCGCCCGGATCCATGCTGCCGGCGGCCACGGCGTGCAGCATCGGTTTCCATAGATGCGTGCGCGTGCGCTCCACCAATGTGATCTGCGCACGGCCGCGGCGGCCGAGCCGATCCCCCAGCCGCGTGACAAGTTCGAGGCCGGCCGCGCCGCCGCCGACCACCACCACGCAATGCGGGGATGCGTCGCTCATGCCAAATGCAGCAGGCGGCGCGCCTGCGCAGCACTCGCCACCGGGCGATCATGCACCAGCGCCGCGCCGGCTTCGTAGGCGGCGTGCCTGCTTTTCACCTGCTCCGGCACCGAGATCGGCACCGCGGGATTGTCCTTCTTTCGCGGAACGGAACCGGTGATGGCGACGGAAATTATGCACGGCGTTGCCATCTCACACCTCCATGAACAACGTTTCGCCGTCGCCCTGCAACCGCAGGTTCAGTCGCCATACCGGCATTCCGGCCTGTTGGCCGTCCTGGCGGGCGATCACCGTCGCGCGCCGTGCCGGCGGTTCGATCAGCCCCAGCACGGGATCGCTCTCGTTCAGTCTCTCGCCACCGAACCAGGCGCGCGTGTGCAGCGCCTTGACCAGCCCGCGGGCGAAGATGGCGATGGACAGATGCGGTGCCTGCGGCGCGTTGCCCGCTGCGCCGCGCACACCTGGCACCGGACCCGGCTTGATCGTGACGAAACGAAACATCCCCTGCACATCCGTGCCGGCGCGACCGTAGCCCGGGAAAGCTTCACTCGCTTCCGGCTGCGCCTGCCAGATCTCCACACAGGCGTCGCTGACCGGCAGGCCGTCGCCATCGGTGACTCGACCGGTGAAGACGATGCGCTCACCGTCAGCGCCAAAGCGCGTCAGGTCCGCCATCTCCGGATGCTCGATCAGGTGCCAATAGGGCCCGATGGTCTGGCTGGCGGTGGCGATCGGCATCAGTGCAGGCCTCCTTCCTCGAACGGCGTCATGCCGCGGCCGCGCAAGACGATGTCGAAGCGGTAGCCCAGCGCCCATTCCGGCTCGGTCAGCTCCAGATCGAAGCGTGCGATCAGGCGGTCGCGCGCGGCGGCGTCCGGCACGCAATTGAAGATCGGATCGAGCGGCAGCAGCGGATCGCCGGGGAAATACATCTGGGTGACCAGACGCGTGACGAAACCAGGCCCGAACAGCGAGTAATGGATGTGATTGGGCCGCCACGCATTATGGTGGTTCCGCCAGGGATAGGCCCCGGGCAGGATCGACAGGAAGCGATAGTTCCCCTCGCCGTCGGTGAACACCCTGCCTTCGCCCTTGAAATTGGGATCCAGCGGCGCGTCGTGCTGATCGCGTTCATGGTTGTAGCGGCCGGCGGCGTTGGCCTGCCACAACTCGATCATGGTTTCCGGGACAGGGCGTCCGTCTTCGTCCGTCACCCGGCCCGCCACGATGATCCGCTGGCCGGCCGCATCACGCCCGTCCACCCGTGACAGATCAGTAAGCGGCGGAAAATGCCGCGGCAGGAAGCGCGGGCCGTTCAGTTCGGTGACCGTGTGCGGGATGTGCAGCAACGCCTGTGTCGGGTGCCGTTTGTGTGTACTGCCATAGTCGGGCGCGTCGTACTCGGGTTGCGATCCCGGCGCAGGCGGCCGGAACGGCTGGTCGTCCTGGTTCGGCTGGGTCATCTCGTCTTGTCTCCTTGGTTTTTCGGGCATGGTAGATTCTTTACGTGGCGGGGAGGAAATCGCTTGACAATGAACTTACTGGTTCAGACAAATCGGGGCCCCCAAGACCATGACCCGCACCGTGACCGAGAAGTCGTTTCTCGTAGGCCTGATCGGCGCCGGCATACAGGGTTCGCGCACACCCGCGCTGCATGAGCATGAAGCTGCTGCTCAGGGTTTGCGACTGATCGACAAGCTGATCGACCTGGAGCGGCTTCCAACGCCGTCACCGTCATGCCCGCCATCACCGTCCCTGACGGACACCGGTGCCGCCATTTCGGATGCCAGTGCCGCGCTGCCGGAGCTGCTGCGTGCTGCCGAGCTCATGGGCTTCGCCGGCCTCAATATCACCTATCCCTGCAAGCAGACGGTGATTCCCCTGCTCGACGAGCTGTCGGACGATGCCCGCGCGCTCGGCGCGGTCAATACCGTCGTGCTGCGCGATGGTCGGCGGATCGGCCACAACACCGACATGTGGGGTTTCGCCGAGAACTTCCGCCGCGGCCTTCCCGATGTGCCGCGCGCCCGGGTGGTGCAGCTTGGTGCCGGCGGCGCCGGCTCCGCGGTGGCGTATGCCGCGCTGGCCCTTGGCGTGCAGCAACTCAGCATCTTCGATATCGATCCGGACCGCGCCAGCAAAGTCGCCGACATGCTCTGCGCCCGCTTCGGTGCCGGACGTGCGGTCGCGCCGACCGATCTGGCAACGGCGACCAGACTGGCCGACGGCATCATCAACACCACGCCGGTCGGCATGGCGAAACACCCAGGGCTTCCGCTCCCGGCAGAACTGCTCCGCCCCGAGCTGTGGGTCGCCGAAATCGTCTATTTCCCGCTGGAGACCGAGTTGCTGCGCAGCGCGCGCGCACTCGGCTGTCACACGCTGCATGGCGGCGGCATGGCAGTGTTCCAGGCAGTCGAGGCGTTCCGGCTGTTCACCGGTGTTGAACCAGATTCCGAATGCATGCTGGCCCACTTCGCCGTCATGGCCGCGACGTAGCGTTCGCGACGTTCCAAACGTTTCCAACGACACCAAAGCGGAGGAAGTTCAAATGACGACTACCTCGGATCATGAACCACAAGGAAAGCACCAGTCGAATAACACTCGGCATCACGCTCATCTCGGCGATCGCGGCAATCACCGCCAGATATCAGGGCATCTATCATCGCTGCCGGACCCTTTGCGATCTTCGCGCGCTTCGTGAACTTTGTGTTGAATCCGACCGCCCCACCCACGCCGCCACTGCCGCGAGTATCGGCCCGTTTGGTGAACGCGATTCTGATTTTATGGGCGGCATCGGTCTTCGACACAAAGATCAGGAAGGTCGGAAGGGCGCAAAGAAGATGCCCTGCTTGACCTGGCAGTTTGCTTAGTGCGCTGCTGCTTCAGGTATTCTGCGGCATCCGCTGGAGCGTCAGTTGATCGAGCAGCTCAACTACAACCTGTTGTTCCGCCGGATGACGCGGTATGGGACGATGCAGGTCTAGCTTACAGCCAGCAAGCGGATGATCGCATCGCCGATCATCGGCTTGTGCCGCGCCCTCAGCTCCGGCGAGTTCAAATCGCGGTCGAACAGGGTTCCGAACGTGTGCCGGTTCGCCACACGAAAAAAGCAGAACGCGCTGATCAGCATGTGCAGATCGACCGGGTCGATGTCGGTGTGAAAGACACCATCGTGGCGACCCCGCGCAAGAATGGTCGCAATCGTGTCAATGACAGTCGTGTTCAATCGCCGGATCTCGGACGACTGGGCAAGGTATTTGCCGTTGTGGATGTTTTCTATTGCGACCAGACGGATGAAGTCCGGGTGGCTTTCCTGATAATCGAAAGTAAACTCCACCAGCCGCCGAAGTGCCTCCGCCGGACCCAGCTGGGTCAGATCCAGGTGCTGTTCGACAGAGCGGATATCGGCGTAGGCCTTTTCCAGCACCGCGACATACAGCCCCTCCTTGCTGCCGAAATAATAATAGATCATCCGCTTGGTCGTGCGCGTCCGCGCGGCGATCGCGTCGACCCGTGCGCCGCTCAGCCCGTTTTCCGCGAACTCCGCCGTGGCGACCGCCAGAATGTCCTGCTTCGTCGCCTCGGCGTCGCGCCGGGCGCGGGCCGCGGTGTCATTATTCGTCACGTCCAAGCGAAGATACCCCTGGGCGCGGCTCAGCCGCCGGTCACGCTCATGTGCCGGGCGACAGCCGGGCGCTGATGCCGCCGGTCGATGATGAAATCATGACCCTTCGGCTTGCGGGTGATGGCTTCAAGAATGGCCGCGTCCAGCGCCTGATCGGAACCGCCGGCGCGCAGAACCGCGCGCAGATCGGCCGCATCGTCCTGACCCAGGCACATGTACAGCGTGCCGGTACAGGTCAGCCGCACCCGGTTGCAGCTTTCGCAGAAATTATGCGTCATCGGCGTGATGAAACCGATGCGGCGGCCGGTTTCCGCCACCGTGAAGTAGCGCGCCGGTCCGCCGGTGCGATAGTCGGTTTCATCCAAAGTCCAGTGCAGGCGCAGCCGGGCGCGCACGACCGAAAGCGGCAGATACTGCTCGGTCCGGTCGCCGCTGATATCGCCCATCGGCATTGTTTCAATCAGACACAGATCGAACCCATGTTCGCCGCACCAGGCGAGCAGGGTATCGAACTCATCCTCGTTGACGCCCTTCATGGCGACGGCGTTGATCTTGATCGCCAAGCCGGCGGCCTTCGCGGCGAAGATGCCGTCCAGTGTATCGTCGATC
Source organism: Acetobacteraceae bacterium (assembly GCA_035475215.1). Classification (GTDB taxonomy): domain Bacteria; phylum Pseudomonadota; class Alphaproteobacteria; order Acetobacterales; family Acetobacteraceae; genus DATDIC01. Next base: position 5,970 of record DATIMO010000105.1, read on the forward strand.
CGGCCGCGTCGGGTGATCTCGCTGAAGCGCTCCTGATCGAGCGTATCCAGAGAGACATTGATCCGCCGCACGCCAGCCGCGCGCAGCGATTCGGCATGCTTGGCGAGTTGCGTCCCGTTGGTGGTGACGGTCAGTTCATCCAGCCCATCACCGATCCGCGCCCCGAGGCTGCGAAACAGCCGCATCACATCGCGGCGCACCAGCGGCTCACCGCCGGTCAGGCGGATCTTCCGGGTGCCGAGCCGGATGAAGGCGCCGCAGATGCGATCCAGCTCCTCCAGGCTGAGCACGTCGCGTTTGGGCAGGAAGATCATGTCTTCCGCCATGCAATAGACGCAGCGTAGGTCGCATCGGTCGGTGACCGATACGCGAAGATAGGTGATGGACCGGCCAAAGGGGTCGATCATGATGAAACCCGGTTCTCCAGCATGGCCATTCACTTGCGCCGTTTCATCCGGCGGTTCAAGGCATGGCCCGGTGTTCATCCGAATGGGTCATCCTCGGGGTTGCACGGTTCCAGCGCGACCACGCTGGCATTCACCAGCACTTTTCCGGCGTGTTCGAAATTCACCGTGACACGATTGCCGATGGCGGACTGGACCTGGCCGGGGCCCCATTCGGGGTGCTGAGGATGGCGGACCCATTGACCCGGTTCGGCCGCTGGCGCTGACCTGAACGTCATGATTGCGAGGCCTTTACACACTCATGCATGTTGCTACACCGTAAAATTTGCTATCGACTTTTGCTGAAAACCGGTTATTAATGAGACGTTAAAAAACGTGCAGGCGCCATGGCTTGCAACGGGAGGTTGTGGTCCGCATGGACGATATCCTGCGCTTGTCCGATCTCGTCGCCGCACGACTGTGCCACGACATTGCTGGCGTGATGGCGACCCTGTCCGGCATGCTGGAACTGGCCGGCGATCCCCGCGCGCCGCCGGAGGCAATTGCCGCCGCCAGCGAGGCGGCGACCGAACTGACGCACCGGCTGGATTTGCTCCGCGAGGCATGGACCGGAGAGGCTGCGGGGCTCAACCTGACTGGCTTGCAGGCGCTGGCCCGCGGTCTGCCAGGAGCACACCGCCTGCGGCTCGATTTGTCTGCCCTGCCGCAAGCCTCGGTATTCCCACCGCGCATGGCTCGACTGGTCCTCAATGCAATCCTGATGGCGGCAGAAAGTCTTCCGCGCGGCGGCATGATCGGTCTTGCCGCCGCCGGCCGGCAAGACTTGCTGATCACCATCGCAGGTCCGCGCGGCGGCTGGCCGCCTAGGTTGGCGGCCTGTCTGGTCAATGAGCAGGCCGCGTTGGAGGCGCTGCAAGGACCGCGGACGCTGATGGCGCCGCTGGTCGCGTTGCTGGCCAGGCATTTGGGTATTCGCGTCTCGATCCTGCTGCCGACCGGCCGCGTCCGGAGGGCTATGCCACCGCTGTTGCTGAGTCCCGAATCTCTCGTCTGACCGCTTTACCATTCGTTCGCTCTCGATCGGGCAGCATCGGCGCCCCCTGCATCGGGTCGGATTGCCGATGGACGAATTGCTGGCCGAGTTCCTGACCGAAACCAACGAAGGCCTGGCCGAGCTCGATGTGGCTCTGCTTCGGCTCGAACGGGTGCCGGACGACCCTGACACCCTGGCGCTGATTTTCCGCATGATCCACACCATCAAGGGAACCTGCGGGTTTCTCGGGCTGCCGCGACTGGAAGCCGTGGCCCATGCCGGGGAAGCGGTGCTTGTGGCGGTGCGGGACGGCTCCATCCCGGTCGCGGCCGAAATCATCACGCTGGTGCTGGAGGCGCTTGATCGGATCAAGCAGATCCTGGCCGGTCTCGCCGCTTCCGGGAATGAGCCGGCCGGTGACGACACCGCACTCATTGCCGCGTTGGAGCAAGCCGGTCAGGCGCCTGCTCCGCCGCCTGCCTGCGAAACCGCCCCGACGGCCCTGCCAATGGCACCGACGCCGCCAGCGACGGCGCACACGGACCCAGTGCCGGTGACCCCGACCATTCGTGTTCAGGTGGAGGTGCTGGAAAACCTCATGACACTGGTCAGCGAACTGGTGTTGACACGCAACCAGTTGCTTCAGCTCGCCCGTGGCGACCAGGGGACGACCCTTGCGGCGCCACTGCAGCTTCTGTCGCAGATCACCTCTGAATTGCAGGCCGGCATCATGAAAACGCGCATGCAGCCGGTCGGCACCCTGTGGAACAAGCTGCCACGAATGCTGCGTGACCTCAGCCTGGAGCTGGGCAAGCCGATCGAGCTGGTCCTGCGCGGAGCCGAAACCGAACTCGACCGCCGGGTGCTTGATCTGATCCGCGATCCGCTGACGCACATGGTGCGCAACGCCGCCGATCACGGGCTGGAGCAGCCGGATGAACGACGCGCCGCCGGCAAACCGCAAAACGGCACCATCCTGCTGACCGCTTGCCACGAAAGCGGGCACGTGATCATCGAAGTGACCGACGACGGGCGTGGCCTTTCGACCGAGCGGATCCGCGCCAAGGCGATCGCGCAAGGCCTGGCGACCGAAGCCGAACTGGCCGGTATGAGCAAGTCCCAGTTGCATCGGTTGATCTTTCGTCCGGGATTTTCAACAGCCAGTGCGGTCACCGCCGTATCCGGCCGCGGCGTCGGCATGGACGTGGTAAAGTCGAACATCGAGCAGATGGGCGGCACGATCAATCTGAGCAGCACGCCCGGAACCGGCACGACAATCACCATCCGGATTCCGCTTACCCTGGCCATTGTCGCCGCACTCGTGGTGGGAGCCGGTGGCATGCGCTTCGCCATTCCACAGCTCGGCGTGGTGGAACTGGTCGGACTCGCAGGAACCGGCGCCACGGAAGGCGCCGTGATCGAGCGGATCGACCACACCAGGGTGCTGCGCTTGCGCGACCGGCTGCTGCCTCTGGCAAGCCTGACCGAACTGTTGCACCTGCCGCCATCTCGGGGCGATGCGACCGCGCCGGTCGTCGTGGTGATCCGATCGGGGACGGGGCTGTTGGGCCTGATCGTCGATCAGGTGTTTGATACCGAGGAAATCGTGGTCAAGCCGGTGGCGCCCATCCTGCGCCAGATCACCCTGTTCGGCGGAACGACCATTCTGGGCGACGGATCGGTGATCATCATCCTCGACCCCAATGCCATGGCGCGGACTTGCGGGATCAGCGCCGACACCGAGACCCGCTCGACCGATGCACCAGGCGCGCGGGGCGCCGTCGATCAGACCCCGCTGCTGCTGTTTCGTGCCGGTGGTCCGCACCTCATGGCCGTGCCGCTGGGCTTGGTCTCGCGCATCGAAGAGATAGCGAGAACGGCGGTCGAGCCGACGGCAGGGCACCCGGTCACCCAATACCGCGGGCGACTGATGCCGCTCATCGCGTTGGCCAATGGGCTCAACGAGAACCGGCCGCAACAGACCGTGCTTGTGTTCGCCGATGCGGCGCGCTGCGTCGGGCTGATGGTGGATGAAATCGTCGATGTGGTGCAGGACCGGCTGGATATTGAACTGGCCGGCGCACGCCGGGGCCTGCTCGGCACCGCTGTGCTCGCCGGACGGGCGGCCGACGTGATCGATGTGAGCTTCTGGCTGGAACGGGCCTGCACGTCCCTGCCCGGATTGCCATCCTTGTGAAATTCCAGCCCGACCACTCGGACACGGAGCAGGAATTTGTCACTCTCATGCTGGGCGACCAGCTCTGCGGGGTTCCGGTAAATGACGTGCGGGATGTGCTCGGGGATCAGCCGATCACGGTGATACCGCTCGCTCCGCCGGAAATAGCCGGGTGCCTCAATCTGCGTGGACGCATCGTGACTGTCGTCGACGTGCGACGACAGCTCGGCTTGCCGCCGGCAATCGATCAGACCGGGCGGATGTCCCTGGTGGCCGAACGAGGCGGTGAACTCTATGCGCTTCTGGTCGATCAGGTGGTCGAAGTGATGCGTCTCAGCGCCAGCCGGATGGAGCCGCCTCCGCCGACCCTGCAACCCGCTTGGGCGGCGTTCAGCACCGGCATCTACCGGTTGCGCAAACGGCTGCTGGTGACGCTGGACGTGGGACGGCTCCTCACCATCGGAGGCGCGGTCCACTGATCGCGCGAACCGCGTCCCCGGCAGCCGTGACATCCTCCGATCAGGCCACAGCCGCGGCCCGAGTGCTGGTGTGCGATGACTCGGTGGTGATCCGGGCGGCGCTCGCCCGCC
>DATIMO010000106.1:0-5296 GCA_035475215.1 Acetobacteraceae bacterium
AGATCGTGCCCCAGTGGTACTTCCTGCCGTTCTACGCCATGCTGCGATCCGTGCCGGACAAGCTTGGCGGCGTCTGCATCATGTTCGGCTCGATCCTGGTGCTGTTCTTCCTGCCCTGGCTCGACACCAGCCGGGTCCGCAGCGCCCGCTTCCGGCCGATCTTCCGTCAGGTTATCTGGGTGTGGGTCGCCGCCACCATCATCCTCGGCGTGGTCGGCGCGCACCAGCCGCTTGGTATCTGGGTGCCGATCGGGCGGCTGTGCACGCTGTATTACTTCTTCCATTTCCTGGTGTTGCTGCCATTGCTCGGGGTGCTGGAACGGCCGCTGCCGCTGCCGGAAAGCATCAGCCGCGCGGTGCTGGGTACCGGAGGCGGCCCGCTGCCCTCTGGCGCGACCGCCAAGCCGATGGAGAAGGCATGATGGGTGCGATCCGCGGTCTTCTGGCCGGCCTGGCGACCGTTCTGCTGGTTTCCGGGCCGGCGCTGGCACAGCAGGAGCCGCCGCTGCCGAACGAAAACTGGAGCTTCAGCGGGCTGTTCGGCAGCTTCGATCTGGCCTCGGCGCAGCGCGGTTTCTGGGTGTTTCAGAACGTCTGCAGCAACTGCCATTCGCTCAAGCAGATCCATTACCGCGACCTTGCGGCGATCGGGCTGACCGAGGCGCAGATCAAGGCCGTGGCCGGATCCGTGCAGGTGCCGAAGGGCGTCAACAACCAGGGCGAACCGGTGGAGGGACCGGCAACGCCGGCCGATCAGTTCCGTTCCCCGTTCCCGAATGAGGAGGCGGCGCGCGCGGCGATGAACGGTGCCCTGCCGCCCGACCTGTCGCTCATCGTCAATGCGCGTGAGGGGCACGCGGATTATGTTTACGGCATCCTGAACGGGTTCGTGGACCCGCCGGCCGGCTTCACTGTCCCGCCTGGGCGGTACTACAATCAGTACTTCCCCGGCCACCTGATCGCCATGCCGCCGCCGTTGCATGACGGGCTGGTGGAGTTTGCCGACGGCACCAAGGCGACCGTGCCGCAAATGGCCCATGATGTGGTGACCTACCTGGAATGGGCCGCCAATCCGGAAATGGCGCAACGCAAGCAGATCGGGGTGCGGGTCATCCTGTTCCTGCTGCTGCTGATGGGGCTGACCTACGCACTGAAGCGCAAGGTCTGGGCGGATGTGCACTAGGCGCAAGCGGGACAAGCCCGGTCATGGCGTCAGCTCGTGACCATCATCGAGCCCGTCATCGGCATCATCGGCGGCTCCGGCCTCTATGACATCGAAGGGCTGGAGGACACATCCTGGCGTCGGGTGGAAACCCCCTGGGGCACGCCGTCGGACGCGCTGCTGTTCGGGCGGCTCGGCGACGTGCGCTGCGTGTTCCTGCCGCGCCACGGCCGTGGCCACCCGCTGTCGCCGACCCATCTGAACTACCGCGCCAACATCGATGCGCTGAAGCGCTCCGGCGTGACCGACGTGCTATCCCTTTCCGCCGTCGGCAGCCTGAAACCCGAGTTGCCGCCCGGTACGTTCGTCATCATCGACCAGTTCATCGACCGCAGTTTCGCCCGGCAAAAGAGCTTTTTCGGCGACGGTGTGGTGGCACACGTGTCGATGGCGCATCCCGTCTGCGGCAGGCTCGGTGCTGCCACGGAAGCGGCAGCGCGGGACCTTGGGCTGCCGGTCGTCCGCGGCGGCACCTATCTGGTGATGGAGGGGCCGCAGTTTTCCACCAAAGCCGAGAGCGAGCTGTACCGAAGCTGGGGCTGCAGCGTCATTGGCATGACCAACATGCCGGAGGCCAAGCTGGCCCGCGAAGCGGAACTCTGTTACGCAACGGTCGCGATGGTAACCGATTTCGACTGCTGGCATCCCGATCACGACCACGTCACGGTCGCCACTGTGGTGCAGGTGCTGCTCGATAACGCGGACAAGGCGCGTGGGCTGGTGAGGCAGGTCGTACCAGCGATCGGGCAACCGCGCGCTGCCTGCCCGTGTGGCTGCGGCAGGGCGCTGGATAACGCCATCATCACGGCAACCCATATGCGCGATCCGGCGGTTGTCGCGCGGCTGGACGCCGTAGCGGGACGCGTGTTGCGGGGCTGAACGCCGCCGCTATTGTGCGGCGACTGTCTTCACGGTTCCGTCGGATTGCGGCACGGTGATCGGCTTCACCTCGACTCGCACCACGCCCTTCTTCTTCATGTCGAGCTGGTTGGCCACAGCCGGGCTGACGTCGATGACGCGTCCGTCCACATGCGGCCCGCGATCGGTGATCTTCACCGTCGCGGACTTGCCGGTCTCGCGATTGATTACCTTCGCCGTCGTGCCGAGCGGCAGGGTCTTGCTCGCGGCAACATCCTTGTGCGCATCGAGGCGCTCGCCGTTCGCCATCTTCTTGCCATCGAAACTGCTGGCATAATAGGAAGCTTTGCCTGATACGGACCGCCCGGAACGATCAATGCCGGACTTTCGCTCGTGCGGTGCGGCGCCCGGCGGTTCTGCTTCGAGCGTCGTCTGTGGCTGTTGTACAGCGGGCGCTGGTGGAGCCGTTGCGACGGGAACCGTTGGCGTGCACGCCGCAACAGCGCCACAAACCGCGACAACCCCGCTGTAAGTCGTGACTCGCCAGCGCGCCATTCCGTTTTCCCCCCAATCAGACCGAATGGGGAGCAGACGCAACAGACAGGACGGCGGTTGCGAGCCTCGCGCGATTGTCAGCCAAGATGTTTCGCAAAAAACGCCAGCGTGCGCTGCTGCGCCAGATCGCGATCCGGTTGGCTGAAACTGCCACGCTCATCGCAACCGAAACCATGCTGCGCGCCGGCATAGACGAAGATCTCGGCCTGCGGTTGCGCAGCGCGGATGGCATCGACATCGGTCATCGGGATCGACTGATCCTTCTCACCGAAATGCATCTGCACCGGACAATTGGGCTTTTCGTTCTTCGTCCCGGCGATCCCGCCGCCATACCAGCAGCTTGCGGCCGCGAAGGAACGGGTCCGCGTCGCACCCCACCACGTGACGGTGCCGCCGTAGCAATAGCCGACGATCCCGAGCTTTTTCCCAGCCAGATGCTTCGCCGCGGCTTCGACATCCGCAATCACGCCGGCATCCGTCAGTTTCATCCGATAGCCGCGACCGGCGGTCATGTCGTCCGGACCATAGCCGAGTTCGACCCCACGCTCGACGCGGTCGAACAGCGCCGGGGCGCATACCGCGTAACCCTCGGCGGCGAAGCGATCCACCACATTTCGCATGTGATGGTTCACACCGAAAATCTCCTGGACCACCACCAGACCCTTCTTCGCGTCGCCGGACCCCGCGCTGTAAGCTGAAAGTTTGTGGCCGTCGGCCGCCGTCAATTCGATGGTGCTGCCCATGTCGTCCTCCCGTTTTGGTCGCGAGTGCCGGGGGTCAGCATGGCGTCGCAGACGCATTCGTCAACCGCCGGCCCGTCAATGTCCGCCTGGCGCTTCCGGTCGGGCCGAAACGGCGTTAGGATTCGTGCATGCGTCCCGGTCTTATGCTGGCCGCGGTACTGGTACTGCTCGCGGGGCCGGTGCGGGCGGCGGATATCACAATCGAGCAGGTGCGCGCCGCGCTGGCCGCGCACACGCTGGCAGGACATGGGGCGAACTTTGCCGGACGATCGCTGGAGGGACTGGATCTCAGTCATCTCGACCTGAGCGGGGCGAATCTGGCGGGCGCCGATCTGCAGCGCGTGAAGCTGGTCGGGGCCAATCTCACCGGCGCCAATCTGTCCGGTGCCCGGATGAATCTGGCCTGGATCATGGGCGCCGATTTCACCCGCGCCAACCTGTCGAACGCGATTCTGGAAACCCTGGTCGTGTCCGCGGGCATGGAAACGAAACCGGACGAAGCGGCGCGGTTCGTCGAGGCCAATCTTGCCGGTGCCCACCTGATGGCCCGATTTGCTTTGGACGACATGCGCCGGGCCAATCTGTCGGGAGTCCTGGCAGCGGCCGACATGCGCAATCAGTCGATGGGACTGATCCGCACGGATTTTTCGGGCGCCAATCTTGGCGGCGCCGATTTTGCCGGCGCCGAGCTTGGTTATGCATCGTTCCGCTTCGCCCGGCTGGCTGGCACGAATTTCTCGGGGGCCAGCCTGCTGCACGCGGATTTCTCTGGGGCCGATCTTAGCGGCGCTGATCTCACGGGTGCGGATGCGACCGGGGCCGATTTCGAGGCCGCAAACCTGGCTGACGCGAAGGGGCTCGACAGCGTCAAAGGGTTTTCACCGCCGACTGCCCGCTGAGTCCCAGCATCGGGCCAATCATCTTTCTGTGTTGCCGGGCGGGTGCCGGTTGCGCCTCTTCATTGGTGCGGCCGAGCCGACTAAATCACCTCGTGACACGACATAATAGACGTCAAGCAGGGAAGGCCAGCGGCCATGACACATCTCAGCCGTCGTTCGGTGATGCAGGGGACATTGGGTCTGGCGGCCGGGGCCGCCCTGGCGCGGCCTTCGCTTGCCCGGGCCGGCGGGCAGACCGTCACGTTGTGGTGGAATCAGGGGTTCTACGCCGCCGAGGACAAGGCGCTGCAGGACCTGATCTCCGCCTGGGAGAAGGCATCCGGCAACACGGTGCAACTGACCCTGCTGCCGGGCCAGGCGCTGAATGAAAAGATCGTCTCCGCGCTGACCAGCGGGCAGGTGCCCGATCTGATCTATGCCGATAACGGTGCCGCACAGATCGTTCCGCAGAGCGCCTGGAAGGGCAAACTGCTCGATCTGACCGACGTGGTGGAGACCCAGAAGTCGGAATACAGCCCCACGGCCCTGCAATCGGCGCAGTTCTACGACGCCACGGCAAAGAAGCGCAGCTTCTACAGCGTGCCGCTGAAAGGCGCGACGCTGAACATCCCGGTCTGGAAATCGCTGATCGAGAAGGCCGGCTATCACGTGTCCGACATGCCGAAGACATGGGACGCGTATTTCGACTTCTTCGAGCCGGTGCAGAAGAAACTGCGTGCCAAGGGCATGCGCCACACATACGGCCTCGGCTACACGCTCTCCACCACCGGCGATGACCCCAACAACACGTTCAGCCAGTTCCTGGTCGCGTATGGCGGGGCCGGGATCGTCACGCCGGACGGCAAGCCGCATCTGGACGATCCCAAGGTGCGCGACGCGGTGATCAAGGCACTCACGAAGCTGACCACTGCGTACAAGGACGGCTATGTGCCACCGAGCGCGATCAATTGGGGCGATCCGGACAACAACAACGCGTTCCACGCCCAGGAGATCGTGATGACGCCGAACGACACGATCTC
>DATIMO010000107.1:0-5041 GCA_035475215.1 Acetobacteraceae bacterium
ATCGGCAGCACAGACTCCGCGTGGTGCTCCACGATCACCATGCTGACCCGGCCGCGCAACTTGACCAACGCGCCCATCACCTCATGCACGATGGCGGGCGCCAGGCCCTCGAACGGCTCATCCAGAAGCACCAACTTGCTGGGCATCATCAGCGCGCGAGCGATTGAAACCATCTGCCGCTCACCGCCCGACAGGCTTTCCGCCCGTGAACGCTGCAGCGGACACAATTTAGGAAACAGGTCGAAGATTTCGTCCATGGACGCTCCGCCGGGGCGCGACGCGATGCGCAAATTTTCCAGCAGCGTCAGATTGGGAAACAGCCGCCGACCCTCCGGCACCAGCGAAATTCCGGCGCGGTTGATCTCATACGGCCGATTGCCGGTGATATCCTTGCCATCGAAGATGATCCGGCCGGCACTCTTGCCCACGGTGCCGGTGATCGCCCGCAACGTCGTCGTCTTGCCGACTCCGTTCCTGCCCAGAAGCGCCACGGCCTCGCCGGCGTGCACGAGCAGATCGAGGTCATTCAGCACGCGGCTGCCGGCATAACCGGCGCGAATTTTCTGCAATTGCAGCAACGGCGCCACCATCACATGATGCGGCACGGCTTCCGCGGCTGCGACCGTCGCAGGCCGACCTGCCTCTCGCGCGGCACCGAGATAAGCTGTAACCACCTCCGGGTTCGTGGCGACATCGGCTGGCTTGCCGTCAGCAATCAACCGACCCTGGTGCAGCACCGTGATGCGATCAGACAACGCCAGCACGCGGTCGATGTCGTGTTCGATCAGCAGCACGGCGTGGGATTCAGCCAAGGAACGAATAAGCTGCCCGACCACTTCGCGGTCCGCTTCAGCCAGCCCGGCCAGCGGCTCGTCCAGCAGCAGCAGCTTTGCCTCGGTTGCCAGCGTTATCGCGATCTCCAGCAGCCGCTGCTCGCCATGCGCCAGATTCTCGCATTGTTCGGCGGCGCGGTCGGCCAATCCCACCGCGGCCAGCAGCGACCAGGCGCGCGCGTTCACCTCTTCCAGTCCATAGGCGTCGCGCCATAGATTGCCGGAATGACGGCTGTGCGCCTGCACCGCGATGCGCACGTTCTCGAACGCTGTCAGCGTGCGGAATACGCTCAAGATCTGGAACGAACGACCCAGCCCAAGCCGCACCCGCCGATGAACCGGTATCCGGGTAATGTCGTCACCACCGAACCGAATCTCACCAGAATCGGGGCGCAGCAGACCCGTCAGCATGTTGAAGAACGTCGTCTTGCCGGCACCGTTCGGCCCGATGAAGCTGTGCAGTCGGAACGGGTGGACCTCCAGATTCAGGTCCTCCGCCGTGACCAATGAGCCGAATCGTTTCTGCAGCCCCCGCACGGTCAGGATGGGCGTGCCCGGCTCCAGCGCCAGGTGCCCCCTTTCCCAAGCGGCGATCACCGCCGGACGTGGTGGAATCCCCCGTCGCGTCAGCGTCCAGTACCGCCGTCCGCGCAACCGTTGCGCCAGACCCTGAATCCCCTCCGGCGATCCTAGCGCGAACACCAGGATGATCGGCGCGAAGATCAACCACCAGTTCTCGGTGTAGATCGACAGCTTGTCTTCCAGCAGCACGAACGCGATCGCGCCCCAGAGCGGGCCGAGGAAATGATGTACGCCGCCCAGCACCGTCATCAGCAGGGCGTCGCCGGCGTGTTGCCACCCGAGATTGTCGGCGTACGCGCCACGCAGCATGAACGCCAACAGCGCTCCGGCGTAACCCAACACCGCTGCCATCACCACGAATGCGGTCAACTTCAGACGGAATGGGCTGTAGCCCAGGCTCAGCACGCGCTGTTCGTTGTCGCGCAACGCCTGCAAGGTGCGGCCGAATGGTGCGTGCGCGATGCGCCACAGCACCCACATGCCCAGCACAACCGTCACCAGCACGAAACCGTGGAACACCGCGGAATTGTTCAGCACCGGGCGCGGCACGCCCTGCAGTCCGTTCTCACCGCCAGTCAGATCGGTCCATTTGTAGGCGATCTCGAATGCGATCTGCGAAAATGCCAGCGTCAGCAGCGAAAAATACAACCCACGCCGGCGAAGGATAATGAACCCGATCACCAGCCCAAGGACGATGCAGAACCCAATACTGAAGGCGAACGCCTCGAACTCGTTTGTCAGGATGCGCTTCATTGAAACTGCGGCAGCATAGGTTGCGCAGCCGAAGAACACCGATGCCCCGAACGGTACCAGGCCGGTATAGCCGACCAGCAAATTCACCCCGGCGCCATACAACGTGTAGATGGCGATCTCCGTGATCAAACTCTCCGGCGCGCCGAGCGCAGCCCACAGCGCCGTCAGCGCCAGAAGCACCGCGGCCACCCAGGCAATCGGATTGTTCGCCAGTGCTGGGAGCCTAAGGCTCATTCGAACCGCTCCCAACGCTCGCCAAGCAAACCACGTGGGCGCAGCAGCAGCACCACCGCCATGAACACGTACATCACGGCGTTGGCTGCTGCCGGCTCGAACTGGATCGTCATTGTCGTAACCACGCCCACAAGCAGTCCGGCGATCACCGCCCCAGCAAATGACCCAAGCCCGCCAATCGTCACCACCACGAAGGCGGGCATGATCGCGCCTTCCTGCATTGCCGGATAAACCGTCCACAACGGAGCCGCCAGCACGCCGGCAATTCCGGCGATGCAACAGCCCAATCCGAAAACCGCGGTCAGCACGCTGGGCAGACGGATGCCGAGCAGACCCACCATCTCCGGATCGCGCGATCCCGCGCGCAGGATGCGGCCATAGGGCGTGAACTGCATGAACGCCCAGAGTCCTACCAGCAGCAGCACAGTCACCACGAACACGGTGAAGCGGTATCGGGTGATCAGCACCGGCCCCCACAGGAAGATGCCAGACAGCCACTCGGGCTGGCCAAAAGGTTGGCCAAGTCCACCCCAGATCACCCGGGTCAGCGCCTCGATCAGCAAGGCCAGCGCAAAAGTAACGATCAGGCTGACCAGCGGATCCTTGTCATACAGGTGCCGGATCAGCAGACGCTCCACGATCATGCCGAGAGCGCCGACCAGCAATGGCGCCAGCACCACCGCCGCCCAGCCGAACTGGTTGTACAGCGTCAGCCCAAAATAGGCGCCGAGCGCAAAGAACGCGCCATGTGCGAAGTTTACGATACCCAGCAGGCCGAAGATGATGGAAAGCCCGATCGCGATCAGCACATACAACCCGCCGAGCACCAGCCCGTTGGCAAGCTGCGAAACCAGAAGTGACGTCATCGCAAGCCCCGTGCGGCATGGCCTAATCTCGCCGGCCATGCCGGAACGCAGCCCGTCGGGAGCACTTTCACGCTGCCGACCGACTCAACTCCCGGTCATCTTGCAGCCGCTGTCGCCGAACAGCTTGTCGAGATCAGACGCTTTCTCCGGCACCGTCCCCTTCACATCGAAATAGTCCCACTGGTCCGTAACTTTCGGCTTCACCTCCACGACCAGATTCTTGAGCATCATCTGATGGTCCGACTTGCGATAGCTGTACGGGTTTTCCGCAGTACCGCCCTTCCAGTTCTCCAGCGCCTCGACGATCGCCATCGGCTCGGTGGATTTCGCCATCTCGATCGACTCGAACACCGACTTCGCGGTGATCCAGCCCATCCACGCCTTGTCGGCCGCCGGCTTGTTGTATTTCTTCAGAAAGTCCGCCGCCATCTTCTGCTCGTCCGGCGGATTGGCGGGGTTCTTGTACCACCATAGGGAGGTGTACAGCCCGGTCGCCGCCTGCGGCCCCACGCTCCAGATATCGGTATCGCCGATGGCGATCTCGGCGATCGGGATCTTCCCCTTCATGCCCATCTCGTTCCACTGCTTCAAGAACGTGGAAAGATCGCCCGCCGGAATGCCGCCAAGGATCAGGTCGGGCTTCGCCTCGCGGATCTTCAGCACGAACGAACTGTAATCCGGCGTGTTCAGCGGCACCTCGTCGTTGCCGACCACGGTGCCGCCGGCCTGCGCAAGAAGCTCATGAAACGACTTGTTTATGTCCTGTCCGAACGCATAGGATGCCGTCAGGAAGTACCACTTCTTCCCGTAGCCCATGATGAACGGGGCGAACATGCGCGCCTGTACGGCCACCGGCGTATTCAGCCGGAACGTGTAGCGGTTGCAGTTCTTACCAGTGATATCGGTTGCGGCGGCGTTGTCGATGATCAGCGGGATTTTCAGATTCGGCGCAGTGGCTTCCTCAGCCAGCCCGTTGGAGCTCAAAGAGCCACCCAAAATTGCGACAACCTTCTCCTCGGCCACCAGCTTCTGCATGTTCTGCTGCGCGCCCTGCGGCGTCGGCTCGTCGTACCACACCAGTTCGGCCGGCTGCCCCATGATCTGGTTGCCGCGTTCCTCCAGCGCCAGATACGTGCCCTTGGCGAGGTAATCCGTTTGCGCCGCGATATCGCCGGTCTTGGCCAGCAGCAGACCGATGCGGATCGGTCCGGCGGCGCGGGCGCGGCCGATGAACGGCATCGGCAATGAAGCCGCACCGAGCGTACTGGCACCGATCAGTGTCTGACGACGCGTCAGCCTGGTCTTGATGGACGGCATGCTTCCCTGCTCCCTGTTTTCCCCGGCCGCTGCGTTACGGCGGCACGATTTGCTCCGGCTATGTTAGACAGAACCCGCAGGGCAAGACAAAATCGGGACGGAGGCATGGCATGGACGGTGACTGGCTGGCATTGAAGGGTCGGATCTGCGTCGTGACCGGAGCCGGTGGCGGGCTCGGCCGTGCAATCGCCATCGGGCTCAGCGCAGCCGGCGGGCGATTGGTGCTGCTCGATCGCGACGTGGCCACCTGCGAGGAAACCGCGCACGCGATCGGCGGTGGAGCCGTGTCGATGAAATGCGATGTCGCCGATTCTGAAGATGTCGCGGCCGCCGCGGACCGGACGGCGCGCGACCTCGGCGCCTGCGACGTGCTGGTGAACAATGCGGGCCTGTTGCGGCCGGGGCCGATCGCGACGCTGACGCTCGAGGAATGGAATCGCCTGATCTCGGTCAATC
>DATIMO010000108.1:0-6086 GCA_035475215.1 Acetobacteraceae bacterium
AAGCCACCGGTGAGCGTGACGTCAACGCCATCGGCTACTGCCTGGGTGGTACCCTTCTGGCCTCCACCCTGGCCTATATGGCCGCCAAGAACGATGACCGGATCAAGTCCGCCACCTTCTTCGTCAGCATGATGGATTTCGCCGAAGCTGGTGAACTGGGCGTCTTCATCGACGAGGAGCAGCTCAATTCCTTGGAAGAGAAGATGAATCGCCGCGGCTATCTCGAAGGCTCGGAGATGGCGACCACATTCAACATGCTGCGGGCCAACGACCTGATCTGGTCCTTCGTGGTCAACAACTACCTGCTCGGCAACGATCCGTTCCCGTTCGATCTGCTGTACTGGAACGCCGATTCCACCCGCATGCCGGCGCGCATGCACAGCTTCTATCTACGCCGCATGTACCAGGAAAATCTGCTGAAGGACCCTGGCGGGATCACCCTGTGCGGCGTGCCGATCGACCTGCGCACCATCAAGACCCCTGCCTATTTCCTGTCCACGCGCGAAGACCACATCGCTCCTTGGAAGAGCACCTACCGGGGCACCCAGTTGCTGTCCGGCCCGAAACGCTTCGTGCTCGCGGCCTCCGGCCACATCGCCGGAGTGGTGAACCCGCCCGAGGGCGGCAAATACAGCCATTGGATCAACACCGATCTGCCGCCCGAACCCGGGCAATGGCTGGCCGGCGCGACTGAAATCGCCGGGTCCTGGTGGCCGGACTGGCACCGCTGGGTCAGCGCCCAGGCCCCCGAACAGGTGCCCGCACGCACGCCGGGTGAGGGCAAATTAGCCGTGCTCGAAGACGCTCCCGGCAGCTATGTTGCGGTCCGCCTGAGCTGATGAGGCCAGCATGGTCGCGCTACGCCAAACCACAACCGGTCGCCTCACCACGGACGAATTCCTGGTGTGGGACAGCGGCGATCGCTCCGGCCGCCGCTGGCAGCTTCGCGACGGTATGCCTGAGGCGATGGCGCCGGCAACCGAGGCCCACGGCGCCATTCTGTCGGAATTGAGCCGCCTGATCGGCAATCATCTGCTGGCCGCGGGCGACCGCTGCCGGGTGATCACCGAGCCGGGCGTCGTTCCCCGCGTGCGCGCGGCCAACAACTTTCGCGTCCCAGATCTGGCCGTAACCTGCGCCCCACCATCGCGCGAGCGAATGATCGCCGAACCGGTGCTGCTGATCGAAATCCTCTCCCCCTCGAACACCGACGAAACCTGGGACAACGTATGGGCCTACACCACAATTCCCAGCGTCACGGAGATCCTGGTCCTCTCCAGCACCGCCATCCGCGCCGAACTGCTGCGTCGCGGCCCGGACGGAAGCTGGCCGGAGCAGGCCACGGAACTGAATGGCCGTGACTCGATCCGTCTGGTCAGCATCGACCTCGAACTGCCGCTTGCCTCGGCCTATCGCACCACCGCGGTGGGGTGACACATGGTCGCGCTGCGCAAACAAGCCATTGATCGTCTGACAGTCGCGGAATTCCTGGTGTGGGACAGCGGCGATCGCTCCGGGCGCCGCTGGCAGCTTCGCGATGGCGCCCCCGAGGCGATGGCGCCCGCAACCGAGGCCCACGGCGCCATCCTGTCGGAACTCGGGGCGCTGATCCGTAATCACTTGCTGGCCGCGGGCGACCGCTGCCGGGTGATCACCGAGCCGGGCGTCGTTCCCCGCGTGCGCGCGGCCAACAACTTTCGCATCCCCGATCTGGCCGTAACCTGCGCCCCACCATCGCGCGAGCGAATGATCGCCGAACCGGTGCTGCTGATCGAAATCCTCTCCCCCTCGAACACCGACGAAACCTGGGACAACGTGTGGGCCTACACCACAATTCCCAGCGTCACGGAGATCCTGGTCCTCTCCAGCACCGCCATCCGCGCCGAACTGCTGCGTCGCGGCACGGACGGAAGCTGGCCAGAGCAGGCCACGGAACTGGCTGGCCCTGACCCGTTACATCTGGCCAGCATCGGGCTCGAACTGCCGCTTGCCTCTGCCTATCGCACCACCACGCTCGCGGCAGGATAAATCGGCAAAGCGCCGTGCATTGCGCCGGTTCGCTACCACCGCACCAGGTCGGCGGATGCCCGGACGCAGCCCTGGGCCGAAGAAGCCGTCTTCCAGTCCCTCGCCCCGCTCTCCGGCAACTTTGTCACGCTGCGGCCCCACGCAATCGGTCTGCCGGCGCCGCGCTTCCGGCCAGCACCATAAGATCGCGCCTGATCCGGCCCACCACAGGGTTCCAATCCAGGGGCTGTTCTTGGCGATAAATCCGCATACTCGGGTACCAAGGACTGTCGTCGCGCCCGTACAACCACCGCCAGCACCCGTCATACCGAGACAACAACCACACCGGCCGCCCTAGCGCCCCAGCCAGATGCGCCACCGCGGTGTCCACCGAGATCACCAGGTCCAGATTCGCCACCAGCGCCGCCGTGTCGGCAAAATCCCCCACCTCCTCCATCCAGTCTGCTGTCACCGGCGAGGACAATTCTCCCTCACTCGCCTTCTGCAAGCTGATGAACCGCACGCCCTCGATCCCTGAAAGTTCCCGCAGCCCCGCCAACCCGATCGACCGCCGCTGATCGATCAGCCGGGCACCCACATCATCGGCGTGGGCCGCCCCCGCCCAGCACAGCCCAACCCGCATCGTCCCGTCCTGAGACAGCCGCGCCCGCCACGCCGCCATCATTTCAGGATCCGCCACCAGATACGGCACGCGGTCCGGCACCGTTCCCAACTGCGTCCCAAACACCCGAGGCAGGCTCATCAACGGACAGTGCAGATCGAACGGCGGCAAAGTCTGCCCATGGGGTACCGCCTCCGCGACCCCTGGTATCGCACCGACCAGCCGCACCAGTTCCGGCTGCACTTCCACCACGACACGTGCGCCCAGCCCTGCCACCAAAGGCGCGTACCGGATGAACTGCAGCGTGTCCCCCAATCCCTGCTCCGCGTGCAGCAGAATGGTGCGGCCGGCCGGAGCCTCGCCCTTCCACCATCGGCCGAGCGCCCGGGCACCACCCTCGGAGCGCAACCATCGCCATTCGTAGTCGGCAAAACCGCGCCCATAGTCCCCCGCCGACAACAGCGTCAGCGCCCTGCTGAACCGCGCCTCTGCATCGCCCGGCGCCGTAGCGATCGCACTTTCATGCGCCTCCAGCGCCTGATCCACCCGGCCCATGGCACGCAGCGTGTTCCCCAGACTGGTGAACGTCCCCGCTGTCGGCGCACGCTCCAGCGCACGCTGATACAGCTCCGCCGCCCGCTCATACTGCGCCGAATCGTGCAGCACGCTGGCCAGACAGGTTTCAGCCTCGGCCATCTCCGGCAACAATGTCAGTCCGTGTTCCGCGGCCCAGCGCGCCTGGTCCAGCAGTCCGAGCCGACGCAGCGTGTCGGCCAGGTTTACGTAACCGGCGCCGAACTCCGGTGCCTTCCGAACGCAGCCGAGATAAGCCTCGATCGCCTCGACCAGGCGGCCGACCCGAAGCAGGCAGTTGCCGAGGTTATAATTGGCGCCCGGATGGTCCGGCGCGGCGAGCAGACATCGCCGGAACGCCTCGATCGCCGCTTCGGCCCGCCCGCGTTCCAGCAGCGAATTGCCAAGATCGAACAGCGCGGCGGCATCCGCCGGAGCAGCAGTTTCCATGCCTCAGCATGCCGCAGCGGAATTGAACTGCCGGTTAACGCCATTCCCGCTCTGTGGGAGAGAGAGCCTGCGCCTGGCTTCGTCCTGGGGGTCGGATCGCGCTTTGCTGACGTGCGCTCGACCCGGCCGACCGTTCGGCACGCGGCTGCCAGTGTCTTTGATAGGCTTACCGGCAGGTCCAGTGCGCCGGTTTCCGCTTACGTCGCGCTCGCCGCGACCAAGCACCCGAACAGCGCCAGCACGCCGGCAATGACCATAATAAGCCCCGCCTGCACCACGCGTCGTCTTTCGTACGGCTTACCGGCCAACCGGAGCACCGCTGTCCGCGCCATCAATGCACCGAACTCCGCCGGCACCGCATCAGGCCGCAGTAACGCCCGCAACGGCGTTGGTACCAGGCACAGGACGCCCGCCACCAACTGGGCGCACGCGAACGCCGCGCCGCTTGGATCATGCTGCGATGCCTGCTGGATCGCCCCGATATCGAGCACCACCGAACCCCAGGCGATCCACATCAGGATCCGCCCGTTCGTCACGGCGCGTCCGACCAGGCGAACCCTCTCCAGCACCACTCCGGGCAAGCGCGGCCAGTCTGCCGGGCGCACACCGGCCTCGTTCAGGACCGCGATCTCGCGAGGCAGCAATACAGGCATCGCCGCGACTGACGCAGTCGTGTCCGGCCGGCGAGGCGGTTGGGGATGCGGTTCCGGGGCGGGTTCGGGGCGTCGCGGCGGCGCTTCGTCAGTGTCTTCGCGCAGTTCCAGCGCCTTCAGGATAGCGCCGCGCACCTTGTAATCGCGCTCAGCACCCAGGCGATCCGCCAGTGCATCGCGCGCCGCCTGGCTGGTGCCATGCCTGCGCACCAGCTTGCCCAATGCCTCGGCCGCATCCCGACGCACCGCCCAGTCATCCGAGCCAAGCTGCACGGCCAGCACCTGCACGCTCTGCCCATCCGCCACCGCCGGATTGCGTGCAATCACCAGATCGCCGGTACCGCGGCTGACGAAACTTTGCGGCGTCGCAGCCGCCCCTTCGGCACGGGCGCGCCGGGCGGCATAGCGGAACAGTGCATCCATCGTGATCTGCGGTTCATCCGGAGCAGCCTTGCCGCCCAGCCCTTCCACGAGCCATGACGTAAAGCTCGAAAGCCGGCGCGCAGCGGCGTCACCTTCTTTCATTTCGCCGCCATCCCAGGCGAATTGCTGGTTATCGGACGCAGTGATCACATATCGGCCGCTGGCACCCGCAGCGAAGGTATCATTGGTAACCGCCGTCGCGGAGGCCCCCTTTGCGTTGTCGGCAAACGCTCCGCTGTGGCAGCAATCCAGGAACAGAAGCTGACTATCTGCCCGGCATTGGTCCATCATGTCGCGGATTTCGGATGCCGCGATACTGCGCGCCTGGGGCCGATCGAGCAGCGAACCCGGGGTGGCCAGGAACAGGCGATTGCCCCTGCGGAGTATCCCGTGACCCGAGTAATACAGCAGAACCGTGTCGTCCGGCTCCGCGCCATCGAACAGCGCAGCCAACCGGTCGCGCAGGGTCAGGAAGTCTTCATTGATGCTGACTGCGATCTGATCGAAGCCGCCGCGCGCGGGATCGCGCAATATGGCCGACAGCGCCTCCACGTCGCTTTGCGGGGCGTTCAGCGCAGCAAGCCGGTTGTCGTCGAATTCGCTGACCCCGATCAGCAATCCCCGCCGCGCCACGACGCTAGCCTGCGCCGGCGGGCCGCAGTTGTGCCACAAGCGCGCCGATTTCCGCCGCGCTGATCCGGCGCGGATCGAAGCTGACCTTGGCCGATCCTGCCGAGACCTCAACGGTTACCGGCGTATCCGGCGCCCGCGTGAGCAGGCCCTTCAGCACGTCGAACGTCCCTTGATCGCATCGGGCGGCACTGCGATCAGGAACGCGCCGACCAATTCGGCAATGCCCTTTGCGCCTGACGGAGCCTCCATGCGCACCGGATCAACCCGGATAACATCCCGGCGCTGGCGCAGCGCATCCTGTACTTCGGTGCTCAGTTCCGCGAGTTCGCGGCTTGTGGTCGTGCCGGCGGCAAGCAGGGTAACCTGAATATCCATGACGGAATCATAACCCGCACCCTGCTGCCATTGCAACCAAATCGATGCGCCGCCCGAATTCGGCCGATCCAGACCAATCAGCGGGCAAGCCCGCAAATGACGGCATGCCTTCGTGGCCCTCCGTGAATCCTCCGTGTGCTTTGTGTGAAGCTTGAATCTGCTCAGTGCGCGCGCGCGACTGCGTGACCGAGATTGCTCCCCTCGCCCAGCATGAACGCCCGCAACTGCAAGCGTGCGCGGTGCACACGACTCTTCAGCGTGCCGATCGCGCATCCCGTCTTTTCCGCAGCCGTCTCGTACGGAATCTCCTGCAGCGCAATCATGAACAGCGCTTCACGCTGATCCGGCGG
>DATIMO010000109.1:0-17733 GCA_035475215.1 Acetobacteraceae bacterium
TGCGCGAGCGCGAGTTGCTTCGTGCACTACGCAAACACCCGCAGAACATAACGGCCTACGATTTCCTGTTGCAGGCATTGGACCAACTGTACCGGCTGGACGACGAATCGTTCGCCCGGGCGCGCGGACTGCTGCAACAGGCGATGACCCATGATCCGTTCTACGGGCCACCTTATTCCTATGCTGCCTTCTGGTACGTGCTCGATGTAGGCGAGGGTCGTTCCCGAAACCCGGAAGCGGATGCTGCCGAGGGCGCGCGGCTTGCCGGAAAGGCCATTCAACTGAACGAAAACGACGCACTGGCCCTGGCCATCTACGGACACGTGCAATCATTCCTGCTGCGCGATTATGGTCGTGCCATGCTGTTCCTCGACCGTGCCATCGAAGCTGGGCCAAGTTTGGCCGTTGCATGGACAATGAGCAGCGCCACCTGTGGCTATCTTGGTAGTGGCGCCCTGGCAGTGGAGCGGGCGCGGCAAGGCATCAGGCTGGCGCCGCAGGATGCTCTCCGGTTTTGGCACGAGGCGATCCTTTCTCAGGCCCATTACGTCAACCGCGACTATGAGGAGGCGGTGACCTGGGCCCAACGGGCGGTCGGACGCAACGGCGCGGTGGCCTTTTCGCTGCGCACGCTGACGGCCAGCTTGATGGCGCTGGGCAAAGAGGAAGACGCCCGGGCAGCAGCGCAGCACTTGATGAAGGTGCAGCCGCGGTTCGCCATGGCGCGCTACGAGAAGCTCTGTCCGTTCCGGGCCGCGGAACTGACGACCTGGCTGGAACGCCTGCGCGGAGCGGGACTGCCCGAAGAACCGGGACCGCTGCTAAGTATTTACCGGACTTTGCCGTTCTGTGATCTAGTTCACAGACATGCACGTGTGGAACGGTCCGACTCCGGACGCTGGGTCGACGATGCGTTGGCCAAAGGCCCTGATCAGAAACGGCCGTGGGAAACCAAGAAGGGACCCCGAGCGATGGGCGGAAACACAGGCAATACGGGAAACACGGGCAATACCGGCAATACCGGCAATACCGCCGGTTCGGGCGGCAGCCTGTTTTTTGCCGATCGGGCGGATTACCCATTCATCACGCTGCCGGGGCTGATGGGTGCGGAGCTCGAGCTGCCGACGAGCATCTCGCCACCGCCTTTCCCGCTGATCTATCAGGGCCGCAAATGGGATGCCTTCTGGGCAGCCTGGGTGGTATTGGCGGATTTTGCCGCGGTGGTGAATTGGCCGACTATCACCCCGACAAGCGGCACCAGCAACCCTACCGAGACATTGGTCGTCCCGGTGACCGAGCCGGTGGCCGGGGTGGCGGGGAGCGCTGGCACAGGGAGCCTCTACGTGCCTGCGCGATTCGGGACCTACTCGCCCGGGCCGCCGCCAGCAAACCCCCAGGTCGACACCGAGCTTCACGATCTTGCCATCGCCGCGCGCGACGAGCGGGCCGACGCGCTCGGAGAAATTGTCGGTCAGGCCACGGAATTCCTGACGCACTTCATGGATCTTCTGGCGATCTCGCCGACATCGCATCCGGCGACCCTTCGGGTCATGAATATCGCAAGTCTGATCGGGCTTTATACTTGTCTATACTGGAAGGGGTGGTACAAGCGCGTGCGTCCATCCCAGCTCCTGCCCGCACTGATGCCGCCGATTTCGACCCCGGGCCACGCTTCGTTCCCGAGCGGGCACGCGACCCAGTCACGCCTGGTGGCGCTGTGCGTAGGCTCCGTGCTGCCAGGCTATCCGAACCTGGCGACATCCGTAAATGGCAGCGCCACAACCATCTACGCAGCCACCTGGCCCGCCCTGCTGGCGTTGTCGTTACGTATCGCCCGAAATCGCGAAATCGCCGGGCTGCATTACCCAAGCGACTCTGTCGGGGGACGCAATCTGGCGTATAACGTGTTCAATGGGATGCTGGTACCGCAAAACGACAGCATGGTAAAGACCGAGCAGGATCCAGCGTCCACGACAAGTTCGGTGGTGATGCACTCAAAATACGCCGCAGCTGTCGCCGCGGCAAAGCAGGAATGGTTGACATAGTTCAAACCGCGCAGGCCAGGCAGGAGCCTTTCACCGTGGAACGCAAAAGCTTCATCCAGGGCACAGCGGCAAGTCTGGCGGCATGGCCGTTTGCCCAGGCACGTGCACAGAATTACCAGCCTCAGCCATCCGAAACGCCACGCACGATTATCTACACCGAGAATCCGGCGCTGCTGAAAGAACAGTCGTTCGACCCGCTCGTCGAAAAATTCTCTCGCGATGACCTTCAGGAATTGGGCCTCCCGTTTCTTCATCAGGACGAAGTGCGTTCCGGCGCAGGCGCCGGTCGTCACAACGCGCTGGGAGACGAGCAGGAACTGGTCTGGCGCCTCTATCTTGCCGCGCAACGGCAACACGTTCACCGAGGTGGCCGGCGGATGGACTGTCCCTCAGGTTCCGGCGGACGCGCAGCCGTTTCAGTCAAGCTCGATCTGGGTCGGGTTGGATGGGCAACGGCGGTACTTCAATTCCTCTCTGCCACAGATCGGCACGACACAAGAGTTCAACGTTACGACGAATGGAATCGAATATTATGCCATGTACCAATGGTGGGCACGAGGGCAGGTGCACGCCAAGCCCCATAAGATCAGGGATATAACCCTGACTGCCGGGGATAGTGTGTTTTGCAACGTTCAGGTCGTGGATAAGACACACGCAATCGTATCGATCGTGAAGTTTGGCACGCCGAACCAGTTCTGGAGCAAGATTTTGCGCGCGCCGAAAATTGCCGGCAGCAGGCCGCAGATCTCAGGAGCCACCGCGGAATGGATTGTAGAACGACCAACGTTACCGGATAGCGACGAGTTGCTGAACCTCATTCACTACGGGACGGTCGATTTTACAGCGTGCGTCGCGGTCACCTCGCACTTGCCGGACTTCAGCCCAACGGAATACCAGTCGCTCGACGGCGCACAGTTCAAAAGAATGGTAGAGCCGCTCGATGGACCCACGCGGATCGTGCGGCTATCGGAGCCCCGTCGGTGGGTGCCGGACCAGCCGGAGGCGTTCAACGTTACCTACGTGGGGCCGTGACGGCAGCCACGGCCATGAGTTACCGGATCGATGTGGAAATGGCCGCTGCTGCCGCGGCGGGATCGTCGGAACCGGTGATCGGCCGGCCTACCACGATCCAGTCTGCCCCGGCGGCGATCGCCTGCTGCGGAGTCATGGTGCGGGCTTGGTCGCCGGCCGCAGCGCCAGTGGGACGAATGCCGGGGACGACCAGTATCGGGCCGGGACCCAGCGCCTCACGCAGCGCCGCGGCTTCCAGCGGGCTGCATACCAAGCCGTCGGCCCCGGCCTCGATCGCCAGCCTGCCCAGCCGCAGCACCTGGTCGGGGATACCGGCCTGAATCCCGGTCGCTGCCAGGGCAGCCTGGTCGACGCTGGTCAGCACGGTGACGGCCAGTAACAGCGGGCGCGCCGCCCCGGCCTGTTCCGCCGCGCGCCGGGCCGCCTCGATCATCGCTGCGCCGCCGGCGGCGTGCAGCGTCAGCATCCGAGGTTTCAGCGGCAGCACCGCTCGCACGGCTCCGGCGACGGTATTGGGAATGTCATGCAGCTTCAGGTCGAGAAACACCGGCCTGCTCTGTACCAGCCCGACGCCGCGCGGACCGTTGGCCAGGAAAAACTCCAATCCGAGCTTGAACAGGCCGCAATATGGCGCAACCGCGGTCGCCCAATCGGCAGCGGTTGCGGCGTCGGTGGTATCCAGCGCGACGATCAGCTTCGTGGGCGGCCGGTCCGGCATTCAGGTCACCGGTGGTGGCAGCGGTGACGGGCTCAGTCGCGCCTGCAGCGCCTGCACCTGCTCCTCCAGCAGGCGCACAGTCGCCTCGGCCCTGCGAGCCCGGCGGCGCTGCCCGAGTTCGGAGATCCAGACCAGCAGCGCCCCGCAAAGGAATGCAACCGCTGCGGCGATCAGGACGGCAATCGACAGCGGCACCTGCCAGAACAGGTCGGTGGGCCACAAGCCGATGGCTACCGGCTGACGGTTGGATAAAACAAAAAGGACCAGAAACAACAGAAACGGGGCGGCAATCACCAGGCGCATGCAGGCTCCGGGGCGGTGCAGTGCGTGACGTCGTAGACCATGATTGCTTCGGGCTGAAGATGGCCGCCGCGTCTGTTTGAGATCGCTATGCGCTCACCCGATCGGTCATGCGACCGTGCGGCGGTGCACTTTGGTTCACGCGCTCGCGCAATTCCTTGCCGGCCTTGAAGAACGGTACCGCCTTCTCCTGCACCGGCACGGCTTCACCGGTGCGCGGGTTCCTCCCGGTGCGGGCGCTGCGCCGTTTGATCATGAAGGCTCCGAAACCGCGCAACTCCACCCGGTCGCCCCGAGCGAGCGCACGGCTGATTTCATCGAATATGGTCGATACAATCAGTTCGACGTCGCTGGCGCGCAGGTGCGGATTGGCTTCAGCCAACTCGGTGATCAGCTCGGATCTGGTCATTCCGCGCGCCCGGGTTGCCCGCCCAGGCCCCTTCTTCCGGCGGTTCAGTTTTCGGAATGTTGCCAGAGGGCCTGCGGCAGGTCAACAGTAACCCATTGTGACACAATGATTTTCCAGAAACCGTTCAGTATCTGGCCAAGGCTGCCGTAGATCGCCCGCGCGGCGATGCCTTCAGTGGAGACTTCGCGTTCGGGCAGGGTGGCGGGTATGGATTTCGCCTGCTCCAACCAGGCGCGCGCTTCGTGATCGCCTCCGACCGCGTCGATCAGGCCGAGCTGCAGCGCCTGTTGCCCGGTATACGGCCGACCGTCCGCCAATTCGCGCACCTTTGCCGGGTCCATGTGACGGCCCGCCGCCACCATTGCGACGAACTGACCGTACAGGTCCATGACTATGCCCTGCAGCACTTCACGCCCCTGTGGGGACAACGGGGCGACCAAGCTGGGTTCGTCCTTGAGCGGGCCGGATTTGATCACTTCCGTGCCGATCCCGATCTTGCCGAGCAATCCCGAGATGTCCGCCGATTGCAGGAAAACCCCGATCGAACCGGTCAGCGTACCCTGGCGGGCGAAGATGCGGGTTGCGGGCACGGCAATCATGTAGCCGGCAGAGGCAGCCAGTCCGCCCATCACCGCAACGACCGGCTTTTTCGCGGCCACGGCCGCTATGGCATCGTGCAACGCTTCGCCACCGCCGACGCTGCCGCCGGGACTGTCGATGGCTATCACCACAGCATGCGCCATCGGATCATCGCCCAGCTTGCGGATGGCGGCGACCAGCTTCGGATCATCGGTGATGATGCCTTTGATCGGCACACGCGCCACGTAGGCGCCGCCGCCGATCAGTCCGCCGAATCCCTGGCCGCGGATCCCGACCAGCACCGCAGCGACCACCGCAAGCACCGCCACCACGCGCCAAAAGACAAGGCGGCGCTTGAGGCGCCGCCTGTCGATCAGAAGGTCGGTTTCGAGTGACAGGGATCAGTGATCGGTGATCAGTGATCGGCAGGCGGAACCACCGATCCTGTCACCGACCCCTCCGGGCGATCTACCGATCACTGTTCAGTCTGCGCCTGCTGGTTGCGGCGCCTGATCGCCGCGCCGAGGATATCGCCCAACGAGGCGCCCGAGTCAGACGATCCGTACTCTGCCATCGCCTGCTTTTCTTCCTCGACCTCCTTGCCCTTGATGGTGAGCTGGAGCTTGCGCGCCGAGCGGTCGATGGCGGTGATCTTGGCGTCCACCTTCTCGCCCACGGCAAATCGGTCGGGGCGCTGGTCGGATTTGTCGCGGGCGAGTTCCGAGCGGCGGATGAAGCCGGTCAGCACGTCGCCCACTTTCACCTCGACGCCATTGGACTGCACCGCGGTCACGATGCAGGTGACCACGCTGCCTTTGTGAATGCCTTCCAATGCCGCCGCCGCCGGATCGTCCTTGAGCTGCTTGATGCCGAGGCTGATCCGCTCTTTCTCCACGTCCACATCGAGCACCTTGGCCTTGACCACGTCGCCCTTGTTGTACTTGGAGATCGCCAGTTCGCCGGGCTCATCCCAGGAGATGTCGGACATGTGCACCATGCCGTCGATATCCGCCGACAGGCCGATAAACAGACCGAATTCCGTGATGTTGCGGATCTCGCCCTCGACCACGGAGCCGATCGCATGCTCGTCGACGAACTGCTCCCACGGGTTTCGCTGCACCTGCTTCAGGCCCAGAGATATGCGGCGCTTGCTGGCATCGACGTCCAGCACCATCACCTCCACTTCCTGGCTGGTGGAGACGATCTTGCCCGGATGCACGTTTTTCTTGGTCCAGGACATTTCGGAAACGTGGACCAAGCCCTCGACCCCCGGCTCCAGCTCCACGAAGGCGCCGTAGTCGGTGATGTTGGTGACGCGACCGGTGTATTTGGCACCCGGCGGGTATTTCGCCGCGACACCCTCCCACGGGTCGGCCTCGAGCTGCTTCATGCCCAGGCTGATGCGCTGGGTTTCCGGATTGAACCGGATCACCTGCACCTTGACCTGCTGGCCGATCTGCAGGGCTTCGTTCGGGTGGTTGATGCGCCGCCAGGCGATGTCGGTCACGTGCAGCAGGCCATCGACGCCGCCGAGATCGACGAAGGCGCCGTAATCGGTGATGTTCTTCACCACGCCGTCCAGGATCTGGCCTTCCTTGAGGCCCTGGATCAGCTCGCTGCGCTGCTCGGCGCGGGTTTCTTCCAGCACCGCACGGCGGGAGACAACGATGTTGCCGCGGGCGCGGTCCATCTTCAGGATCTGAAACGGCTGCGGCGTGCCCATCAGGGGCGTGACGTCGCGCACGGGGCGGATATCGACCTGGCTGCCGGGCAGGAACGCCACGGCACCGCCGAGATCGACGGTGAAGCCACCCTTGACCCGGCCGTAAATAGTGCCGGTGACGCGTTGAGTGGTCTCGAATGCCTTTTCCAGGCTGGTCCAGGCTTCCTCCCGGCGAGCCTTTTCGCGCGACAGCACGATCGATCCGTCGCGGTCTTCGTAGCGCTCAACATAAAGATCGATCAGATCGCCAGGCTGTAGCTCGGGCGTGGTGCCGGGGGGGCCGAATTCCTTGAGAGCGACGCGCCCTTCGGATTTCAGGCCGACATCGACAACGGCGAATTCGGGATCGAGCCGCAGCACCCGACCGGTCACAACCGACCCATCGAAGCCGGTATCGCGGCCCAGTGTTTCATCGAGAAGATTGGCGAAGGTCTCGCCGCGGAAGTGGTCGGTGGTTTCGACGGCGTGGGCGGTGGCGGATGCTGCCATGAGGTGGGTGTGTTCCGTTACGGACGGTCCGGTTCATTGCCGGAGAGGGCCGTTTGACTTGCGCGTTTCGGTCCTGAAACACGACTTGCCCGCGGCGAGCCGCGGGCCGGTTGCGGGATTGGTAGCGAATTGCACGTGGATTGGTGCTGGCGTGACAAATACGTGCGGGTGCGTCGAAGTCAAGTAGGAGTGTAGGCGGGTCCGGCATTCCGGATCACGGCTATGTTATGCGTACCGACCACGAGGCAGATGCCGGTCGTTCGTTGTCCTGCTAGTGTCCGGATCCCGGGATTCGTCCAGATCGCAGAACGTCGTCCTTGCGAGCGGGTCGTCATTGCGCATTCCTGACCGAGAGTACGGCGAACCGCGCTTCGTGGTCCGGGCACTTGTTCCGCTCAAGGTCAGAAGTGGTTCACACGAAGAACCAACGGAGGTTCACGGAGGACCACGAAGAACCGCGATGCCGCCCCGCAGGCGGCCAGGTTCTTTTTAGCGGAGCGAAGCGAATATGACTGTACAAAATGCCTCTCCCGCGCTTTATAACGAAGACCTCGCGCCGGCAGAGCATCGCAATTGGGGTGCTTTCAGCATCTTCAATGTATGGACCTCCGACGTACACAGCCTGTGGGGATACTACCTGGCGGCGAGCCTGTTTCTGTTGTGCGGCAATTTCGTCAATTTCATTGTGGCGATCGGGATCGGCTCGATCGTTATATTCGTCCTGATGAATCTCGTCGGCTATGCCGGCGTGCGAACCGGCGTGCCGTATCCGGTGCTGGCACGCGCGTCATTCGGCATTTTCGGCGCCAACCTGCCGGCGCTGGTGCGCGCGATTGTCGCCTGCTTCTGGTATGGCGCGCAAACCAGCGCTGCATCTGGTGCGATCGTCGCTCTGCTCACCCGCTGGCCGTCGCTGATGCACTTCCAGCAGACCAGTCATCTGCTGGGCCATTCGACGCTGGAGGTGATCTGCTTCGTGGTCGTCTGGGCGCTGCAACTGCTGATCATTCAGCGCGGCATGGAGACGGTGCGGCGGTTCCAGGACTGGGCGGGACCGGCGGTGTGGGTGATGATGCTGATCCTGGCGGTCGCGCTGACGATCATGGCGGGGGGCATCTCGTTCGGGGGCGTGATTCCGCCGGATGTGCTGCTGGACAAGACGAAGGATGCCGGCGTGCCGGGAACGCCTGGCTCGTTTGCGTCGCTTGCGACGGTCGCGGCGACGTGGGTGACGTATTTCGCGGCGCTGTATCTGAATTTTTGCGATTTTTCCCGCTATGCGCCGGACGTGGCGGCGGTGCGAAAGGGCAATATCTGGGGCCTGCCGGTGAACCTGATCCTGTTCACCCTGGTAGCTGGTGTGACCACGACGGCAGCGTATGTGGTGTACGGCGAGGTGCTGATTCACCCGGATCAGATCTCGGCCAAGTTCAGCAGTTGGTTCCTGGCGCTGCTGGCGGCGGTGACCTTCGCGGTGGCGACGCTAGGGATCAATGTGGTGGCGAATTTCGTTTCTCCTGCGTTTGATTTCTCCAACGTGTTTCCGCGGCTGATCGACTTCAAGAAGGGTGGCTACATCGCAGCCCTGATTGCGCTGGTGCTGTATCCGTTCGCGCCGTGGCAGGGCAGCGCGGCGTCGTTTGTCGGACTGATCGGGGCGACGATGGGGCCGATCTTCGGCATCATGATGGTGGATTACTATCTTATCCGGCGCGGCGTGATCGAAGTTGAGGCGCTGTACCGGGAGGATGGTCAGTACCGTTACCAGGGCGGCTGGAATCCCGCCGCGGTCATTGCCTTCGTGGTTGGCGCATTGTTCTCCAGCGTGCTGCCCAATATCGGAGGCGTGCTGCCGGCGTGGTGGAGCGTGTACGGCTGGTTCTTCGGGGTCGCTATCGGGGGTGGGGTGTACTACGTCGTCGGACACGCGGTGCCACGCTCGGCGCTTCGCGGTGCCTGACACTGTGCACCGCGGACCTGGATTGGATGCCGAGGTCGGCGCGGTTGGGCGGCGGATCATGGCACGGCTGGAGGCGCTCGCGCGACATACCGCCGAGCCGGACGCGCTGACGCGACTTTGCCTGACAGCGGCGCATCGCGACGCAGCGCGCACGGTGGCCACGTGGATGGCGGAGGCCGGGCTTGCCGTGCGGATGGATGCCGCCGGCAATGTGATCGGCCGGCGCGACGGTACCGCGCCCGACCAGCGTTCGGTGCTGATCGGCTCGCATATCGATACGGTCCGCAATGCCGGGAAGTACGATGGCGCCCTCGGCGTGGTCGCCGCGATCGAGGCGGTTCAATTGATCGGTGATGCCGCGCTGCCGTTCCCGATCGAGATCATCGCGTTCGGCGATGAGGAGGGCGTGCGGTTTCCGACGGCGCTGACCGGATCGCGGGCGATTGCCGGAGTGATCGATCCCGCGGTGCTGTCGGTTGTGGATGATGACGCTGTGACGCTGCGCGATGCGCTGGTGGCGTTTGGCGGCGAGCCGGATGCACTGGCCACCGCGGCGTACCGGCCATCGGACGTGCTGGCCTATCTTGAACTGCATATCGAACAGGGACCGGTTCTCGAGGCGGAGGGGCTGCCGGTTGGTGTCGTAACGGCAATTGCCGGGGCGGAGCGACATGTTGTCGAGGCGACCGGCGCCGCCGGCCACGCCGGCACGGTGCCGATGGAACTGCGCCACGACGCGATCACCGCAGCGGCGGAGATGGTGCTCGCGGTGGAGCAAACGGCGCGTGAAACCGACACCGTGGTAGCCACGGTCGGGCAGATGAGTGCGCTGCCGGGAGCTGTCAATGTCATTCCGTCGGGGGCGCGATTCAGTCTGGATATGAGGAGTCCGTCCGATGCCGTCCGTCGGTCGGCAGTCGAGGGATTGTTCAGCAGGTGGGGAACGATCGCAGAGCGGCGTGGCGTGCGCGTCGATACGCGCAAGGCGTTCGAGGAAGCGGCGGCCCCCCTGTGCGCCGGCGTTGATGGCGGTGCTCGAAGCGGCGGTAGCGCGCGCCGGCGTGCCGGTTCGGCGCCTGCCGAGCGGGGCCGGCCATGACGGTCTGGCGATGGCGACGCTCTGCCCGATCGCCATGCTGTTTCTGCGCTGCGCCGGTGGGATCAGTCATAACCCGGCAGAGGCGATCGACGAAGCGGATGCCGGGTGCGCGGCGGTGATTCTCGCCGATGCGCTGCTGCATATCGACCCCGTCGCGCTGATGGCGTCGTGTTCACAGGGGCAGAAGAAATGAGGAACGCAATCGCCGATCATCTGGCGGATGCGCGGGAACGGCAGGTCCAGTTTCTTGCGGAACTGGTGAAGCTGCCGTCCGACAATCCGCCTGGCGACTGCGCTGGTCATGCGGAACGCGCGGCGACCTTGCTGGAGGCGCTCGGCTTCACCGTTGAGCGGCATCGGGTCCCGGAGGCGGAGGCGCGGGCCAAGGGGATGGTGAGCGCGACCAATCTTGTTGTGCGGCACCGCTTCGGATCAGGCGGGCCGGTGATTGCTCTCAACGCGCACGGCGATGTGGTGCCGCCGGGGGATGGCTGGACGCACGACCCGTATGGTGCGGAGATCGTCGATGGATGGATGATCGGGCGCGGCGTCGCGGTTTCCAAATCCGACTTCGCCACCTATGCGTTTGCGCTGCTGGCGTTGCGCGAGAGTGGGATTGAGCTGAACGGGACGATTGAACTGCACTTCACGTATGACGAGGAAAGTGGAGGGGAGATCGGACCGGGGTTGCTGCTTCGGGAAGGAATTTCGCATCCCGATCTGGCGATCGGCGCGGGATTTTCCTACGCGGTCGTCAATGCCCATAACGGCTGCCTGCACCTTGAGGTGCAGGTGGATGGGCGATCCGCCCATGCCGCGATGCCGTCCACCGGCATCGACGCGCTGGAGGCGGCGAATGCGGTCCTCACTGCGCTGTATGCGCTGCGCGGTGAGCTCGGCACTATCGTTTCTACTGTTCCCGGCATCGGAAGCCCGCAACTGACGGTGGGACTGATCAAGGGCGGTATCAATACCAATGTGGTTCCCGACCGGGTCACGTTGCGGCTCGACCGGCGGATTATTCCGGAGGAAGACCCGCAGGCGGTGGAGGCTGGGCTTCGGACCCTTATTCAGGCGGCGGCCGGGCGTGTGTCGGGCGCCACCGCGACAGTGCGGCGGATTCTGGTTGCGGCGCCGCTGATGCCGCTGGCGGGGTCGGAACGCCTTGCGGCCGTGCTGTGCGAGGAGGCAAGTCGGGTCATGGGCGAGCCGGTCATGACGAAGGGGGTGCCGCTGTACACGGACGCCCGGCATTACGCCGCAGCCGGTGTGCCGATCGTGCTGTTGGGCGCGGGGCCGCACACGATCGAGGAGGCGAATGCGCACCGGGCGGATGAACGGCTGCCGTTAGCCGACCTGTTCAAGGCGACCGAAGTGGTTGCGTGCAGTCTTGCGAGGCTGCTGCGCTGAGCTGGGGGTTGTGATGATGACCGCCTACCCGCGCGACATGACCGGCTACGGACGCACGCGGCCCGATCCGCGCTGGCCGGGTGAGGCGCGCATCTGCGTGCAGTTCGTGGTGAATTACGAGGAAGGCGCGGAGAACAACATCCTGCACGGCGATGCGGCTTCGGAGGCGTTCCTGTCGGAGATTCCGGGAGCGGTGCCCTGGCCGGGCGAACGGCACTGGAACATGGAGTCGATCTACGAGTACGGCTCGCGGGCCGGGTTCTGGCGGCTCTGGCGATTGTTTACCGAACGCGGCCTTCGGCCCACCGTGTTCGGTGTCGTCATGGCGCTGGACCGCGGGCGGGAGCAGGTCGCGGCCATGCAAGGGGCGGGATGGGAGATCGCCAGCCACGGGCTTCGATGGATCGACTACCGCTCCGTCGCGCGTGAGGTGGAAGCGGCGCACCTGGCTGAGGCAATCCGGCTGCATGAAGCGGTAACGGCGAGCGCGCCGAACGGCTTTTACCTCGGCCGCTGTTCCATGAACACGCGTGCGCTGACCATGGAGCAGAGGTGCTTCCGTTATTCATCCGACAGTTATGCGGACGATCTGCCCTACTGGGTTGAAGGTCCACGCGGACGGCACCTGATCATCCCGTATGCTTTGGATGCCAACGATATGCGTTTTTCCACGACCTCCGGCTTCTCGACGGGGGAGGATTTCCTTGGCTATCTGCGGGATTCGTTCGATGTGCTGTATCGCGAGGGCGAGGCCGGGCGGCCGGCGATGCTGAATGTCGGGCTCCATTGCCGGCTTGCGGGCAGGCCGGGTCGGCTGGCGTCGGTTGCGCGGTTCCTCGACCACGTGCAGGCGCATGACAAGGTCTGGATCGCGCGGCGGATCGAGATTGCCGAGCATTGGCACGCCGAGCACCAGGACGCGGGCTGATATCAACCGGCTGAAACATTGGTCATTGGTGCGTCATGCCCGCGAAGACGCGCCAATACGGGCATCCACGGAAGTTATCGGATGACGTGGAAAGTCCTGGATTCCCGCTTTCGCGGGAATGACGGTAATTTCGGGCAATGGCAGTGATGGGTCAGTGCCAATTATCCGGCGGCCGACCCGGACTTGCGTCCGTCTGTTGTCAGCCGCCGGGATGTGGCGACCAGCGCGGCGGCGAAGGCCTGCTCCGGATCCAGTTCGGTCGTGTCGAGCACCACCGCATCCGCTGCCGGACGCAACGGCGCGGCGGCGCGCGCCGCGTCCAGTGCGTCGCGCGCGCGCATGTCCTCCAGCACGGCTGCCAACACGGCCGCGACACCACGAGCGCGCAATTCCAGCCATCGGCGCCGGGCGCGAGCCTGAAGGCTTGCGGTGACGAACAGCTTCACCGTTGCATCGGGAAAAATGACGGTACCGATGTCGCGTCCGTCCAGCACCGCTCCGTGGGCCCCGCCAAAACTGCGCTGGAAATCCAGCAGGGCCCGGCGAACCGCGGGGATGGAGGCAACCTGGGCGGACGCCGCATCGGCTTCCGGACCGCGCAGATCGTCACGGCTCAGGTCCGCTGGCGATAGCGCCCGTGCTGCCGGCTCGGCCGCGGCGGGGTCGGACGGATCGGCGCCGCACTCCAGCACCCGCCGGCCGACAGCCCGATACAGCAATCCGGTGTCCAGATAGGGCAGCCCGAACTGCTCCGCCAATCGCCGGGCGAGTGTGCCTTTGCCGGCGGCGGCTGGCCCGTCGATCGCGATCACCAGGGGCCCCATCACGCGAAGGCCGCGCCCGCCCGGTTCATCAGTGTGACAAAGTCCGGGAAGCTCGTTTCGATAAAGCTCGCATCGTCCACGGTCACCGGCTGATCCGTGGCCATGCCGAGCACCAGCGCGCTCATGGCGATGCGGTGGTCCATGTGCGTCGCCACCAGTCCCCCGCCAGGAGGCGCGCGGCCGGTGCCGTGCACGATCAGATCGTCCCCCTCGATCTCCACCACCGCGCCATTGCCGGCCAGCATCGCCGCGGTGGCCGCCAGCCGATCGCTTTCTTTCACCCGCAGTTCCTTCAATCCGCGCATTCGCGTCGTGCCCACTGCCGCGGCGGCGGCCACCGCCAGGATCGGATACTCGTCGATCATGCTGGGGGCGCGCGCGGGCGGCACTTCGATGCCGCGGAGCGGTCCGTGCCGGACAATCAGGTCACCGACCGGTTCGCCGCCCTCGGTACGCCGATTCTCCGTCACTATATCGGCGCCCATTTCCGCCAGCGTGGTCAGCAGTCCGGTGCGCAGCGGGTTCAACCCCACCCGTTCGATTGTCAAATCGGAACCAGGCACCAGCAGTGCAGCCACCAGCGGAAAAGCCGCGGACGACGGATCGCCGGGCACCAGCACGTCGGCCGCGCGAAGCTCCGGCTGACCTTGCAGTGTGATCACCCGTCCTGGTCCCGCCGGTTCGATGCTGACCTCGGCTCCGAAGTGCCGTAGCATGTTCTCGCTATGGTCCCGCGTGGCTTCCGGCTCCTCCACCCGGGTGATCCCGGGGGCGTTCAGTCCGGCCAGCAGCGCGGCCGACTTCACCTGCGCGGAGGGGACAGGCACCCGGTATTCCAGGGGCAGCGCTTCTCGCGCCCCGGTTACCGCCAATGGCAGCCGGCCGCCTTCTCGCGTGGCGAACCGGGCGCCGCAGGCCAACAGCGGATCGATCACACGGCGCATGGGCCGGCCGCGCAGACTGGCATCGCCGGTCATTACCGCGAACAGCGGATGGCTCGCCAGAATGCCGCAGAGCAGGCGGGCGGCGGTGCCCGAATTGCCCATATCCAGCACATCGGCCGGCTCGGTCAGCCCGCCGATGCCGCGCCCGGCTACCAGCCAAATGCCGTTATTGCTGCGTTCCACCGTCGCGCCCAAGGCCCGCATTGCCGCGGCGGTGCACAGGACGTCCTCGCCTTCCAGAAGCCCGGTGATCCGCGTTTCCCCGACCGCGAGGGCCCCGAACATCAGCGCGCGGTGGCTGATCGACTTGTCGCCGGGCACGGCGATTCGTCCAGAGAGTCCCGAATCAGGGCGGCGGGAGATCAATTGGCCATCACCGGTCGCATTCATGACGGGCGCATACCATGCACGCGCTATGATGACGACAGGGTGCAACCAGCGGGACAAAAAGCGATTTGACAGCCGGGGGCGCCGATGGCATGGGCGCCCGCTTTCCGACCCCCAAACGAGGCCCGGCATGGTGAAGCCCGAACTCGGCACCAAGCGCGTCTGCGTCGCTTGCAGCACGCGGTTCTATGATCTGAGCAAATCGCCGGCGATTTGCCCGAAATGTGGCACTGAGCAGCCGGTGGAGCCGCCGCGCGCCCGTCGGCCCAGCGGCAATGTCGCCGAAGAGAAGCGTCCGAAGAAGCCCGTTCCGGCGCCGGGACTCGAGGACGCAGAAATCGAGGTAGAGGGCGTTGCCGACGAGACCGAGGAAGATGTGATCGAAGACGCCGGTGATCTGGAAGACGATACCGATACGATTGGTCCCGATATCGAGGTTGAGCCGGATACCGACGAGACCGAGCGGTAAGGGCCAGTTGCCCCGTTAATCCCGAGGTGTCTGTTTGCCCCTAAAACAAAGGACGCCGGCCAGAGGCACTGGCCGGCGTCCGACCCCCGGAATAAATCCGGGGGCGCCGCCGGAATGAGCGTCGGCCCAATCTGCTGGAGGGCGAGATGACGAACCATCTCGTACTCCTGCTGGCGATCATGGTGATCCTGACGATCAAGATCAAGATCATTGTGAAACGTCGGTAGGAGCAAGGGGCTGGGCGAAAGCTCAGCCCCCCACCCCTCCGTAGTACCACATCGGCCCTCCTTTCGCCACCACCAACCCGCATTGACGCCTCAGACGCGCTGATCCAGCCTCCCGCGCCATCACGGCGGAGCGGGGAGGGTCATGGCGAGCACCTATACGGTCGGCGATCTGGTCGCGGAGTTCCTGTCCGCCTGCGGCGTCACCACGGCGTTCGGGATTGCCTCGGTGCACAACATCCCGATGCTGGACGCGATCGGGCGGCGCAACAGCATCCGCTTCATGATGGCGCGGGGCGAGCTGGGCGGCGCGCATATGGCGGACGGCTATGCCCGCGTGTCCGGCGGGCTCGGCGTGATCTTTTCGTCCACCGGCCCAGGCGCGGGCAATGCCGTGGGGGGTCTGGTCGAGGCTCGTTTTGCCGGATCTCCGGTGCTGCACATCACCGGGCAGACAGCGACGAAATTCGCCGATCGGCAGGTTGGCACCGTGCACGACGCCTATGACCAGCTCGGGATGCTGGGGTCCGTGTCCAAGACGGCGTACCGGATTCGCGCGGCACAACAGGCGCTTGGTGTGCTGACCCGGGCTGCCACTGAGGCGCTGACGGCACCGACCGGGCCAGTCAGCGTTGAGGTGCCGATCGATATCCAGCGCACCCCGATCGAGCGGCCGGCATTACTGGATGGCTTTTCCCTGCCGATCCCCGCCCCGCGTGTGCCCGCCGACGTGGAACTCGATGAGCTTGCCGCGCGCGTGATGCGCGCCCGCCGGGCGATGCTGTGGGTTGGTGCCGGTGCGCGCAAGGCCGGGGCCGAGGTGCGCCGGCTGCTCGATCTGGGGTTCACGATGGTGAACAGCCTGCAGGGCCGAGGCATCGTGCCGGAGGACGATCCGCGCAGTCTGGGCGGTCTGCACGGCAACGGGATGCCGGCAATTCAGGAGTTCTATCGGACGGTCGATCTGATGCTGGTGGTCGGGGCGCGCCTGCGCGGCCACGAGACCGGGGATTTCTCGGTGAAGCTGCCGGCCAACCTGATCCAGATCGACGTCGATCCGCTGGCGAATGGGCGCACCTATGCCAATCAGTATTTCGTCTGCGGCGATGCCAAACTGGCGCTGGCCGAATTGCTGAAGCGCATCGATGGCCGGTTCCGGCCCGATCCGGCATTCCAGAACGAATTCCGCGAGCTTCGGCACGGGGCGCGGGCTGAGTATCTGGCCACTCTTGGGCCTTATGGCAGCTTCGCCGACCAGCTTCGCCCAGTGCTGCCCAAAGACGCGATCTGGGTGCGCGATATCACCCAGAGCAACACCACCTGGGGCAACCGCATCTTCCCGATCTACGACCCGCACCAGAACGTTTATCCGGTCGGCGCCGGGATCGGGCAGGGGTTCTGCCTGGGAATCGGCGCGGCGGCCGCGGCGAACGGGCACAAGACCATCGTGATGACCGGTGATGGAGG
Organism: Acetobacteraceae bacterium; assembly: GCA_035475215.1. GTDB lineage: Bacteria > Pseudomonadota > Alphaproteobacteria > Acetobacterales > Acetobacteraceae > DATDIC01. The sequence continues at coordinate 17,008 of DATIMO010000109.1, forward strand.
GTTCTTCCTGAACGTGGGTGAGTTGTGGACTGCGGTGCAGGAGGAACTGGACATGACGGTCGTCGTGATGAACGACCGCGGCTATGGCGTGATCAAGCGCATCCAGGACGCCACGCAGGACGGGCGGCGGTTCTTCGCCGATTTGCAGAACCCCGATCTGCGCGGCCTGGCGGAATTGGCCGGCATTCCGTACCGCAAGGTCGATCGCGGCGACGCATTCGGCACCACGATTGCGCAGGCGCTGGCGCATAAGGGCGTCAGTTTGGTCGAGGTGGACATGCAGAAGGTGGGAGAGTTTCCCGCGTATTTTCCGTTTAATCAGCGACGATGACACGTTTCCGGTCGTGGGACGGGTGAAGTCGTCCTGATGCTGCATGCCGCGATGGGTGAGTTCGGGCTGTTGGTGCTGGCCTGGGTCGTTTCCGAAGCGCGCGGCAGGATACCGTGGCGCACGGTGCTAACCGGCGTCGTGTTGCAGGTGGCACTGGCCGCGCTGCTGATCCATTTTCCGCCGGCGATCGGCGCGATCATGCTGCTGAATCGTGGGGCGAATGCGTTGCAGGCGGCGACGGATGCGGGCAGCGGATTCGTGTTCGGGTATCTGGGCGGTGGCGCACTGCCGTTCGTGGAAACGCATCCTGGCGCCAGCTTCATCCTGGCGTTCCGCGCGATGCCGCTGGTGATCGTGATCAGCGCGCTGGCGTCGCTGCTGTTCTATTGGGGCAT
>DATIMO010000110.1:0-2331 GCA_035475215.1 Acetobacteraceae bacterium
ATGGCCGGACCGGAGCGATAAATGATTTCATGGGAAGTGGCATACTAACAGACCGCGGCGGTATTCTGGCCCTACATAGGTTCACGAACCGGTCATTGTCCTCACAACGCGTTCAACCTGGTTTATTGCTGCGCCCCGGCCCTTGTGATGCTGTTGTGATTTCGACGTAAAACCATCACGATTACGCCATATTTTTGGCGACAAGCTCACCAGTTCGTGATTATCGTAACGCCCCCGACAGCAGGAGATGCGGCTTGGACGACCTGATCCCGGCTGACTTGCAGCCGTACGCGGCCGGGGCCGAGTCACTGAGTTCGGCTGGGTTCAGTCCCGCTGGGTTGAGTCCCGCTGGGTTCAGTCCCGCTGCGATGAGTCCCGCGGGGGGCGGGGCGATCAGGTCTCACCTGTTCAGGCCGCATTTGACATCCACCGGCTGCACCCAGCCAATCGATCTGCTGATCGCAGCGCGTCGCGCAGTGGATCTGATCGGGCGGGATGATGAACTGAGCGCGCTGGCGGAATGGATGGCCTCGCCGCTCGCCATATCGGCCCGCTGTGTTGCCGGTCGGGCTGGCAGCGGCAAGACACGACTGGCAATCGAATTGTGCGCTCAGGCCGAGGCGCAGGGATGGTCGGCCGGTTTCCTGATGCCTGATCCGGCACTCCAGGACGACGCAACGGCGCATGAGCCGCGTCCGGTGCTGGCCGTGGTGGATCGTGCCGGCGCCAGCCTGATGCTGCCGCAAATTCGGCGGCTGCTGATCGAAGCCGCACGGTCATCCGGTGTGAAGCTGCGTGTTCTGCTGCTGGATAGGATTGCGGATGAATGCCGGGCTGGCCTGGGCCGAATCGGCCTGCCCGCGGACCCGGCGGAGCCGGTGTGGCTGGGCGGGCTTCGCTCGTCTGCTGACCGGGATCGATTGCTCGGCCAGACAATGGCCATGGCGGCGCGGCTGTCGGGTGCACCGGCCTGCGTCCCGCCTGCCGGTGCCGCGCTGGACAGCGGAGAGCCGCTGCACGTGCAAATGGCCGGCTTGTTGTGTCCGCATCACGGCATCGCCACCGCGCTGGCGCAGCCGGCGCGCCGGCTTGCCCAGCAACTCGCGATGCGCGAATTCGCGCGACTGGAACATCGGGCCAGAAGCATGCATCTGGAACCACTGCTGGTGACGCATTTCGCTGCCTGCGTCACGCTTCGGGGTGGCTGCGCGGCGGACGCGGCGCCGCTGCTTCTGGAGCAGGAGGCGCAATGCCTGGGTCTGAACCTGCCCGGATCGGGGGAATACGTGGCGGATTGCATCGGTGATGCTCTGCTCGACGAAGACAGGTTTGCGCCAGTCGGGCCTGACCTGGTCGGCGAAGCGTTCATCATCAGCGCGCTGATCCGGCATTCGCCCGAAATGCAGGCGGGGATCATCGATCGCAGCCTGCATCATGGCGGACCTGTCGCCACCGACACGCTGCGTCGGCTGGTGCACGACCACGCCTGCGATGATCCGGCACATGCGGCGCGGGCTTGGCTGCGTCAGGCAGGTGGGTGATTCAGATCAGCGCCGAGTAATCGGTATCGCCACGTCGTTGCGCCATCCGCTCGATCTGCGCTTTTCCCGCCAGGCACTGCTTCGGCCACCATTGCTCGGCGTAGCCAAGGCCGGCGGTGCGCCAGTTGCTTTCGGTGGTTTCGACGATGAAGGTGGAGGTATCGCGGTTGAAGCGATAGGCATGCGCCTGGAACCAGCCCCAGAGGCCGGCGGGGCCGCCGCCGATGCAGACGATCCTCATTGATGGCACGGTCAAACCAGACTCCGCCGCACAAGCCTGCTTGCGAGGCCCCTATGTCAATTCCCGTCCATCCCATGCATGGGCCGAACCGGTTCAAGCTGGGCGTGTTTGCCGCCAACGCCGACGGCGGGCTGACGCTGACGCGCGTGCCGGAACGCTGGCCGGCGCGATGGGCGCAGATCGTCGATGTGGCACGGATGGCGGATCGGGCCGGGATCGAGTTCTTCCTGCCGATCGCGCGCTGGAAGGGTTTCGGGGGTGCGACCAACAGCCGCGAATGGTCGTTCGAGACGCTGACGTTCGCTGCGGCGTTGGCCGGCGTGACCGAACGGATCGGGCTGTTCGCAACCGTGCATGTGCCGATGGTGCATCCGGTGTTTGCCGCCAAGGCGCTGGCGACGATCGATCATGCCAGCGGCGGACGGGCCGGTTTGAACATCGTCTGCGGGTGGAATCCGGACGAATTCGGCGTGTTCGGTTTGCCGATGATCGAGAACCGGTACGCCCAGGGCCTGGAGTGGTTCGATATCCTGAGCCGGATTTACGTCG
>DATIMO010000111.1:0-1722 GCA_035475215.1 Acetobacteraceae bacterium
GTTTTCCCGAAGCCCGTCGCGTTCGATCACATCGAGTACCGCCATCCCGACAGCGGCTTGCAGCGGGCTTGATGCGAACGTATTGAAGTAGCGTGTCGCCGCGCGGAACGTCTCGACAAGCGCCCTGCTGGCCGCGGTCGCCGCCAGCGGCAGGCCATTGCCCATGGGCTTTCCCGTAACGACAATGTCCGGCTGGAAGCCTGAAACCTCATAGCCCCACCATCGCCCGGTCCGGCAATAACCGGCCTGCACCTCATCGGCGATCACCACCCCACCGGCAGCGCGCACCATCGCCGCCGCGCGTTCCATGAATCCGCGCGGTATGTCGGGCAAACCTTCATTTGCAAGTATCGAGCACACAATCAGCCCGGCGAAACCAACGCCACTGTCCTGAAAGCTTCTGATCGCTGCCTCCAACCGGGCAAGGTAGGCATCTGCAAGTTCCGCCTCGCTGGCGCCTGGTACCAGCGGCCGGAACATCTCTGGAAACGGAAAAGATCGGACGTCGGGGATCGAGTTCTGGCCAACGGCAAGGCGAGTGAGCTTGCTCACCGCCTCGCTGTTCCCATGATACGTCGCGTCCGTGCAGACGATGCCGCGCTTGCCGGTGGCGATCCGTGCCATCCGCAGCGCAACCTCGACAGCTTCGGTGCCGGAGCAACTGAAGACCACGCTCTCGATCGACGGACAATGCAGCCCAACAAGGCGTTCGGCGAATTCGATGATCCCTTCATGCAGGTATCGGCTGTGAACGTTCAGAGTGCTCTGCTGGCGCGCCATAGCCTCTACGACATGCGGATTGGCGTGACCGACGCACGGCACGTTGTTGTACATGTCCACATAGCGCCGTCCGTCGGCATCGTACACATGAACGCCGTCGCCGCGGACGATGTGCAGCGGCGAATTGTAGAACAGCGGGGTACCGGCACCCAGCACCCGGTCGCGCCTGTCGATAATCTGCCCTATCCGCATATGGGATCTCCTGATGTCAACTCAGTCCGCAAACCCGGCGCAGAACCTGCGTCATCTCCGGCCTGCAGATTTCCGCCATGGTCGCAAGCCGTTGATCGATCGTGGTCTGCACACGACCGAAATGCGGATTATCGGGCTGTGAATGACGGTGCCACGACGCCAGGACAAGACCCATCGCCATCCGCACTGCAACCAGCAGCGGCAGCAAACTGACCTCCTGAGGCTGTAGCGGCCGGACGGAGTGAAACCCGCCGATGAAATGGCCGATCGCCGCCGATGCGCTCATATCCGGCCCTGGCTGCGCGGCAGCCGCGATCGCGACATCGAACACCACCGCCGTTTCCGCAATATCACCGAAATCGATCACCCCGATAGGCCGGACGGGATCAGCGGGATCAACCAGCATGTTGACGCCAGCATCATTGTGCAGGACCTGGCGCCGCAGTCCGCGCAGCTCGGGAACGACACAGGTCTCGAACTTGTCGAGCAGCTCGGTAACCTCGGCCCGAGCGGTTGCGTCCGGAATTGTGAACACCGCATCCCGCAGGTGCAGCGCGTGCTGAAGGTCCCATATGATAGCGTGGCCGCTGGCCGCATGTCTGAAATCATGCAACGCAGCTTGCAGCCGCCCAAGAAATTGTCCGCATGCGCTACGCTGGGCAGCACTGCGTCGCGTCGCGCTGATAAGATCACCGGCAATCCAGGTGAGCAGCCTGACACCGTGAACGTCACCGGTGCGTAACGGCACCG
>DATIMO010000112.1:0-6020 GCA_035475215.1 Acetobacteraceae bacterium
GCAGGGCGCCATCACACCGCGCAGGTTAACCAACCCCTTCCGCCCGATGTACATCGCAGGCCCACCGTGAATCGAGATGTACATCGCAAATCTGCTACCCCGCCGCCGCCACCGCATGTCCGCCGGAAAGCCGCCAGATCCGATCCAGCCGCTCCACCCCGGTCAGTCGATGCACGATCAACACAAGCGTCCGCCCTTTCGCGACGTCGTTCAGCGTCGACAGGAACTCCCGCTCGGTCTCGGCGTCCAACCCGGCGCACGGCTCGTCCAAAATCAGCAGCGGTGCCTGCGTCAACAGCGCCCGAGCCAGGGCCAATCGTCGCCCCTGCCCGCCGGAGAACCGAGCACCCCCCTCCCCCACCCAGGTGTCCAACCCATTCGGCAAAGTCCGCACCATCTCGGCGATTCGTGCCGCCTCCAAGGCCGCCCACAACGCCGCGTCGTCAGCCTCCGGCCGCGCCAGCAGCAAATTCCGCCGAATCGTGTCGTCGAACAGATGCGTCGCCTGACCCAGCCAGCCGATGCGGCTCCGCGCCCCAACGGCCGGCAGCAGCGCCAGATCGGTCCCACCCAGCAGAACCCGTCCCTGCTGCGGCGCCGCCAGCTTCAACGCCAGCGCCGCCAAGGTGGACTTCCCCGATCCGGACGGCCCGAGTATCCCGACCCGCGCCTCCTCTGGCACCTCCAGCGTCAGCCCATCAAAAACCGGCGGATGATCGGCCCGCCATCGGAAATGTACCGAATCGAACCGCAAACTGGCACCCGCCGGCATGCGCGCCGGTGCCGGCGGGTCGGGCACCGGGGCAGTCGCTTCTGCCGCCTCCAGCACCCGCTGGGCCGCCGCCGCGGCATGTCCGGCCAACACACCGGCCCGTGGCAGTCCACCTGCCAACTCGAACGCTGCGATCACCAGAAACACGCCGGGCACCGCCCCGACCGGTGCTGCTCCCGCGCCCGCCAGCACCGCCAGCACCGCCGCTTGTCCACACAGCAGCGCTCCCACTCCGGCCAGTGCCGTGCGACGGGCCAGTTCGTGCTGAGCCGCCAGCAGTGCCGCCTCGCGGCTTTGCACCGCCGCCAACATGCGCCCCTCCGCACCGAACGCGCGCACCTCGCGCAGCCCGGTCAGCGCATCGACCGCGGTGATCCGCAAGCTGCCAGCAGTCCGCGCCAGGCGATCCCCGCTTCCGGCCGCGGTCGCGGCCGCCAGCCGGGGCAGAACGAACGCCGCAAACGCGAACAGCACGCCCACCGCTGCGGCCACCAGCCAGCCCTGAGCGCGCAACAGCACCACCAACCCGGGCAGTAGCAGGACGGCGCCGGCCAGCGGCAAAACGATGCGCAGATAGAGCCCGTCCAGCGCCTCCACATCGCCCACCAGCCGCGCCAGCACGTCGCCGGCCTGCCGGAAACCCAGCCCGCCCGCTGCACTGCGTGACAGCCCGCGAAAGAACCACACCCGCAGGTCCGCCAAAGCGCGAAAGGTCGCGCCATGGGTAACCAAACGCTCGGTGTAGCGCAGCACCACGCGCCCGACACCGAACGCATCCAGCGCCACCGGCGCCGCCAGCACGCCGGTGGCGAACGCCACGCCGATCATGCGCCCTGCGATTGTCATCACGCCGACGCCGGCAGCAACCGCCAGCAGCGATACCAGCAACCCGGCGACCAGCCACAAAATGCGCCGGCGCCATAGTCCAAGAATTCGGAGCAGTGCCGTCACGCGGACACGCGCACGGGCACCGCCCGTCCATCCCGCAAATCAACACGCCGGCCGGCAAACGCGTGCGCCGCGGAGGAGTGGCTGGCCAGGATCACCGTGCGCCCCAACGCCAGCCGGCGCAGGCTGTCCAGCACCTCGGCCTCGGTGGTTGGGTCCAGATGCGCGGTCGGCTCGTCCAGCAACAGCAACGGCGCATTCTTCAAAAACGCACGGGCAATAGCGACCCGCTGAGCCTGTCCGCCGGACAGGCCATAACCCCCTTCCCCCACCGGCGTATCGAGCCCGTCCGGCAATCCCGCCGCGAACTCCACCACACGGGCTGCCCGCGCCGCCTCCTCCACTTGGTCCTGGCCTGCTTCGGGCCGCGCGAAGCGGATATTTTCGCGAATCGTCCCGGCAAACAGCACCGGGCGCTGCCCGATCCACGCGGTCAGCCGCGACAGCGCCTCCGGCACCAGATCGGCGATATCGGCCCCGTTCACCGTCACCCGCCCGCTATCCGGCCGAACGAAGCCCAGCAGGATCTCGATCACGCTCGACTTGCCGGCGCCCGAGGGCCCGGCCAGCACCAGCGTCTCCCCGGCCGGCACCCGGAAGCTCAGCCCGTCGAGCGCCGGACCACGCGCCGTATCCCAGGTCAGGCGGACATCGTCGAACGCGACCGTTACCCCGTGCGCGGGCACCGTGCGAACCTCGCGCGCCGGCGGAGGAATCGGGGCAGCGGCGGGCGGCAGTCGCATGATTTCATCCGCCGCGCCGGTCGCGTGCAGGTGGTCCTGATAGGCCGCAGCAAATCCGCGCAGCGGCCCGAAGAACTCCGGTACCAGCAGCAGAGCGAACAGAGCCGCCGTTGGGCTGTTCAACCGGTGCTGCACGATCATAAGACCGTAGCGCACGGCCAGAATGACCAGTGCCGCCGCGCCAGCCAGGTCCAGAACGGCCGATGACAGGAACGCCACACGCAGGACCCGCATCGTGCGCCTGCGAAGCTCATCGGCTGCCCGGGCCAGCGCCGCAGCCTCATCCGCTGCCCGCCCATACAGCACGATGGTGGCGACCCCTCGCACGCGGTCCAGGAACCGCGCCTGCAGCCGTGCCAACGCAAGGAACTGCCGCCGGGATGCGGCCGCCGCGCCAAGCCCGGCCGTCGCCATGCCGATCGGGACCAGCAGCCCGCATAGGAGCAGCACCCCGGCCGCGACCGGATCCGCGGCCAGGGCGGCCAAGCCCACCACAATCGGCACCAGAACTGCGAGTGTCGATGCCGGAATCCACCGGGCATAGAGCCCGTCCAGGGCCTCCACGCGGTCCACTACGGTCGCTGCCAATTCTCCCGAATGGCGCTCGCGCAACAATCCCGGTCCTGCGTGCAGCAACCGTGTCATCACCTCGCTGCGCAGCCTCCGGCGAGAAGCCGCACCGGCCCGGGTTGCCCGGAGTTCCGCAGCCCACGAGAGCGCCGCCCGGACCAGCGCCAGTAGCGCAAAGAGCACCAGCGGCGGAACGGCACGGCCACGGCCCGTCAGTGCGGCGGCGAGCACCGCGGCCACGCAATAAGCCTGCGCGATGGCCGTACACGCAGCGGCGAAGCTCAGGACAACGACCGGCCTGGCCGCGTGACTGCCGAGCCGAGTTTCCTGCCGCAGCCACGCTTTCGCTGCCGCCCTGGTATCGGCAGCTTTCTCGTGCCGCTCCGCTGATGCCATGTGCGACACCTAGACCAGCTTTCCTGGACAGGCACCCCGATCCAGGCGTTAAAACTTGGCAATGAACGGCTTCGAACCACTCCGGGGATTCACGGTCCGTTCAAAGAACAATGATGTTTATGCCGAAATCATTTTGGACATCACGCAAACGTGGCAGGAACATGACGTGAATGTTATGCTGCCGTGCGCGTCTCAGTGCATCACATCCCCGCCGTTTGGCGACAGGCACGCCCCGACATAGAATCCTCCATCCGGGCCGGCCAGCAGCAGGGCGGTGGCGGCGATCTCCTCGGGGCGGCCGAAGCGCCTCGCCGGCAGCCGGGCCTTGAAGGCGTTCTGCCACTCCTTGGTGTTCTGCCGCACCAGATCGGTGTCGATCGGCCCGGGTGCGATTGCGTTCACTCGAACCCCGTGTGGCGCTGCTTCCTGCGCCAGCGCGCGCGTAAAGCCGATGATCCCGGCCTTCGCCGCCGAGTATGGCACCGACCCTGCGGCGCCTTTGAAGCCCAGTTGCGACGCAATGTTGATGATGCAGCCCCGCTTGCGGCTGACCATCGCCGGATAGACCGCCTGGGCCATGAAGAACATGCCCTTGAGGTGGACCGACAGGACCCGGTCGAACTCCGCCTCGGTGTAATCCTCGAACGGCTTTCGGATGTTCATCCCGGCATTGTTGAACAGGATGTCGATCGGCCCGAACCCGCCTGCTTCCGCCGCAAACTCGCGGCTGGCCCCGGGGTCCGCTACGTCGAGAGACCTATGCAGCACGCGTCGGCCGAGTCCCGCGATCTCCGCCGCCGTCGCTTCCGCCCGCGAGCCGTCGTCCAGGTGACAGAAGGCGATATTCGCCCCCTCGGCGGCAAACGCGAGCGCGGTGGCCCGCCCGATGCCGCGCGATCCGCCGGTAACCAGCGCCACCTGTCCCGCAAGCTTCATCCTCGTTCCCCCGTAGCCGTTCCCGCAGCATTGTGCAGCGCTTCGGTATCTGCCCCAAATGGGCGCGCTGTTTCACACCCACCGCAGCTCGCGGCAGTATCAACAATGTTGCTGCGGAGTTGCTCGATGCGAGTGGTGATCAAGAAGTGGGGCAATAGCGCCTCTGTCAGAATCCCCGCGTCGGTGATGGAGGCCGCCAACATCCACCTCGACCAGCCGGTCGATGTCCGCGAGGAACAGGGACGCATCATCGTCGAGCCGATCCGCCAACGGGAATATCGCCTCAGCGATTTGATCGCAGGGATCACCGAGGAAAATCGTCATGAGGGAATCGATTTCGGCCCGCCGGTTGGCCGGGAAGCCATGTAGTGGTATCGCACTACGTGCCAGATGCCGGTGATATCGTCTGGATCGACTTCGACCCCCAAGCTGGGCATGAGCAGTCCGGCCATCGTCCGGCCGTCGTCCTGAGCCCGCTGGCATACAACGCCAGGGCCAGTTTGATCGTGTGCTGTCCGACCACAACAAGGATCAAGGCTACCCATTCGAGGTGCGGCTATCGGGCAAGCCGGCGAGCGTGGCCCTTGCTGATCAGGTCAAGAGCCTCGATTGGCGCGTGCGGCGAGCGACAAGAAAAGCGCGAGCGACTCCGGCCGAGATGGCGGAAATACGATCCAAATTGCGCGCCGTGATCGGGTAGAGCGATCGCGCCTGATCACAGCGCAACTGCCCGCAGTCGCAGCGCATTCGTGATCACCGAAACCGAACTCAGCGCCATCGCCAATGCCGCCACCACGGGGCTCAGCAGCACGCCGAACGCCGGATACAGCACCCCCGCCGCAACCGGAATCCCGATCACGTTGTAAGCAAACGCGAACACCAAATTCTGCCGGATATTCCGCATCGTCAGTCGGCTCAGCGCGCGCGCGCGCGCAATCCCGGCCAAATCGCCCTTCACCAGGATGATTTCGGCGCTCTGAATGGCAACATCCGTGCCGGTGCCCATGGCGATGCCGACATCGGCCTCCGCCAGTGCCGGGGCGTCGTTCACCCCATCGCCCGCCATGGCCACCACCCGTCCCTCGGATCGGAGCCGGCGGATGATCTGGTGCTTGCCCTCGGGCAGCACATCGCCTTCGACATCCGTGATGCCCAGTTTGCCCGCCACCTGCCGCGCGGTGGTCACGTTGTCCCCGGTCACCATCACGATGCGAATCCCCTGGGCCCGCAGCGTTTCCAGCGCACCCGCCGTGGTCGCCTTGATCGGATCCGCAACACCGATCACCGCGCCCAGTTCGCCGTCCACCGCCAGCAGCAGGACGGTTGCACCGTCACGCCGGAGTTCCTCGGCTTTCGATCCCAGTTCCCCGAACCGGACACCGAGCCCATGCATCAGGCCGGTGTTTCCGATTGCCACAGCATGGCCTTCAACCGTGCCGGTGACGCCCTTGCCGGTTACCGAACTGAACCCGACCGGGTCCTGCAGCCCCTCGCCGCGTTCCCGCGCCTCGCCGATCAGTGCCGCCGCCAGTGGATGCTCGCTCGCCCGCTCAAGGCTTGCGGCCAATCGCAGCATCTGAGCTTCCGATGCACCTGACACCGGAAGGATCGCAATCACCCGAGGCCGCCCCTCCGTCAGCGTGCCGGTCTTGTCG
>DATIMO010000113.1:0-1870 GCA_035475215.1 Acetobacteraceae bacterium
AAGCCGCCTCGCGGCCCTGTTCGTCTCGCACCATCATCAGAGCGCGTGCGACCGCCACCATGCACGGGTCGTAGCTGCGCCCGACGCGCGCGCATTCCTCGCGGAACATTGCCGCCCGCTCGATCGTGATGCCGGTAGAACCGAGCTGGTCCAGCAGCAGGTTGAAGCCGTCACGGGCGGCGCGGCGGATCGAGTCCGGGCTGCCGGCCGCCAACCAGAGCGGCGGGTGGGGGCGCTGCACTGGTTCGGGTTCGACGAGAATATTGTCGTAGTGCCATCGCTTGCCGTGGTGGGAGAACCGGCCACCCGAGGTCCATGCCTTGCGGATCACCTCGATCGCTTCGTCGAAGCGTTCGGTGGCTTCGTGTTGCGGTATGCAGAAGCCGGCGAATTCGGCCGCGCGGTAGCCTTTGCCAACGCCAAGATCCAGCCGGCCACCAGAGAGCAGGTCGAGCGTGGCTGCCTGCTCGGCGATCAGCACCGGGTTGTGCCAGGGCAGCACGACGACTGCCGTGCCAAGCCGAATCCGCTGCGTCCGCGCTGCCAGATAGGCCAGCAGGGTCATCGATGCCGAAACCTGGCCGGCGCCGGTGAAATGGTGCTCCACCAGGAATACGCTGGAAAGCCCCAGCCGTTCGGCTTCGACCACGTAGTCGATGAAGCCGCGATAGGAATGGCTGTCGCCCAGCCCGGCGTGTGTGGCGACCGTGGGGGCACGTTTGGTCCGGGCACCCCCGAACAATCCAAAGCGCATGACCTGTTCCTTCAAGGACGCGGCTCCGAGGACACGAAATCGGATGCCAGCGCTTGTTCCGTCGTCCAGGGACATTCAGCCGGGAAGGCGTCCTCTGCCAATCCCGTTTCTCGCTGCCGGACGGAGGCACAAACCAAGGCGGCGGCAAGGGCATTGCGCATATAGAGATATCTTTATATACGCTCGCCCATCCCACACGGAGCATCCCATGGCCGACCGGCACGACTACAAGGTGAAGGATATCTCTTTGGCCGATTGGGGCCGCAAGGAGGTCTCCATGGCCGAGGACGAAATGCCCGGCCTGATGGCGATCCGGGGCGAATATGGTCTGTCCAAACCGCTGAAAGGCGCCCGGGTTGCGGGATGCCTGCACATGACGGTGCAGACCGCGGTGCTGATCGAGACGCTGATCGCTCTGGGTGCGACGGTGCGCTGGTCGTCCTGCAATATCTTTTCCACTCAGGACCATGCCGCCGCCGCGATCGCCGCCGCGGACATTCCGGTGTTCGCCTGGAAGGGCGAGACCGAGGAGGAGTTCTGGTGGTGCATCGAGCAAACGGTGCGCGGTGCCGACGGTTGGACGCCGAATCTGATCCTCGATGACGGCGGCGATCTGACCAAGCTGATGCACGAGAAATATCCGGAGCTGATGGCTGATGTGCGTGGGCTTTCGGAGGAAACCACAACCGGCGTGCACCGGCTGCGGGACATGGCGCGGGACGGCACTCTGCTGGTGCCCGCCATCAATGTGAACGACAGCGTTACGAAATCGAAATTTGACAATCTGTATGGCTGCCGCGAGTCGCTGGTGGATGGCATCCGCCGCGGCACCGACGTGATGATGGACGGCAAGGTCGCGGTGGTGAACGGCTTCGGTGATGTCGGCTAGGGCTCGGCGGCGTCACTGCGGAACGCCGGCTGCCGGGTGATGGTGACCGAGGTCGATCCGATCTGCGCGTTGCAGGCGGCGATGGAGGGGTATCAGGTCACCACCATGGATGACGCGGCGCCGGTGGGAGATATTTTCGTGACGGCGACGGGCAATGTCGATGTGATCACGCTGGACCACATGCGGGCGATGAAGCATCGGGCGATCGTGTGCAATATCGGGCATTT